>NZ_CAXQGS010000037.1:0-49951 GCF_964223445.1 Cytobacillus sp. | reverse complement strand
ATACGAGATACTGGTAGGTGACTGGAGTTCAGACGTGTGCTCTTCCGATCTAGTAGATCTTGTCAGTAAGCTTTTTCCCAGTAAGTTCGATTTTTGAAGCATTGATAAGAATTACATGATCACCAGTATCAACATGTGGTGTATAAGTTGGTTTATGTTTACCACGTAGAATTGATGCAACTTCACTAGCAAGACGACCAAGAGTTTTGCCTTCAGCATCAATCACGTACCATTTACGTTCGATATTGTTTGAATTCGCCATAAACGTTGTACGCATCAGTTTTCCCTCCTAATAATTCCATTCATAATCATTTTTTGGTTTATCTATTCGACACAATAAGTTCCGGGGCTTATCGTGGTTTTAATAATAATACCATATGCTATAATATAACTTTGACAGTCCAATGTCAAGCGAATGTTACACCTGGTTTAGTTGTTTTAAAATCTTTTTTTATATGAGTTTGGCTTTACAACGCGCCCTCGCGGTTCCTCAATTGTTTTTTCCAAAATTTTAATAAAAAACTTTCCACAAATATAAACCTTGGGGAGGCGCTGTTTTTCCGGCAGCTGATCTGTTTTTTTCTTTAAGAACAGATGGCATGGAATCGGGGTCTCTTTCCCCTGAGCCAACTTCAAGCAGTGTGCCGGCCAGGATGCGGACCATATTATATAAGAATCCGGTGCCTCTAAAGCGGAAGATGAGCATATCCTCTTTTTCGTGCACCTCTATCTCCTGTAGTTCCCTGACCTTATCCTCCACTTCCGTCTTAGCGGAGCAGAAGCTTGTAAAATCATGTGTCCCTATTAAATCCGCTGCCGCTTGTTTGATAGCATCCGTATTTAAGGGATAGGGGTACTGATAGGCATAAGGCCGTTTAAAAGGGTCTCTCCTGGATGAGCGATGCACGAAGAAACGATATTCCTTCCCTTTCGCATCAAAACGGACATGAAAGTCATCAGGCACTGTCTCAGCCCCTACTATGGCCACCTCATCCGGCAGCAGGGAATTAAGGGCGATTTCCCATTTTTCAATAGGAATATTCAAAGGGGAATCGAAATGGATCACCTGGCCCTTTGCATGGACACCCGCATCAGTTCTGCCTGAGGCTGTGACCTTGATGTCTTCTCCTTTATGAAGCTTCTTTAAGGCCCTCTCCAGCTCTCCTTGAACAGTCCGCTTGCCAGGCTGCACCTGATAGCCTGCGAAATGGGTGCCGTCATACGTTATAATACATTTAAATCTTTGCATAAGGTCACCTCATTACGCCCTCAGCAGGATTAACACCAGAGTCAGGACTGCAAGCATTGCCAGCATTGCCGTATCCTTCAGACCCCAGTTAAGCTGCCTGTATTTCGTTCTGCCTTCTCCGCCTCTATAGCCGCGTGACTCCATCGCTACAGCAAGCTCCTCAGCCCGTTTAAACGAACTGACAAACAAAGGGATTAAGAGAGGAATAATGGCTTTAATACGTTCTTTAATCGGGCCGCTTGAAAAATCGACTCCCCTGGCTGTCTGAGCTTTCATGATTTTATCCGTTTCCTGCATAAGTGTCGGGATAAAGCGTAGAGAAATAGACATCATTAACGCCAGTTCATGCACCGGAAACTTGATTTTATTCAATGGAGCCAGCAGGCTTTCCAGACCATCCGTTATTTCAATCGGAGTCGTTGTCAAAGTCAGAATGGAAGTCATCAGAATGAGCAGGAAGAAGCGCAATGATATGAAAATCCCCTGTCTCAAACCTTCCTCATAGATTGTAATCCATCCAAAACGGAAGAGGACTTCACCCTCTTTTGTCAAAAACAAGTGAAGGAATAATGTAAAAATAACAAGCAGAAGGACCGGCTTTAGCCCTGTATAAATAAACCGGATTGGCACCTTCGATAAAGCAATCATCAAAAAGGTGTAAACCGTCAGTAAGCCGTATGTCAGCATATTATTTGCCAGGAAGACAATGCACACGAATAAGAAAATAAGGACTAGCTTAGAACGGGGATCCATCCTGTGCAGGACAGACTCTGCCGGAACATAGCGCCCAAAAATCATTTTATCCATCATTTTGGCGTCCCCCTTTTCATCGCAGCAGCAATCTCATCCGTCAGCTCATCCATGGTCAGACATGTCTTAGAGAAACGGATGTTAAGTGATTTTTCCATTTTAAGCTGAAAACGGACAACCTCCGGAACATCGAGGCCAAGCTTCAGCAAGCCTTCCGGAGAAGAAAAGATTTCTTTAGGCGTTCCTTTTCTGTACACTTCACCGTTGTGCATGATGACAATCTGATCAGCATAGCGGGAGGCGTCCTCCATACTATGTGTCACGAGCACTGTCGATAGCCCTCTTGTACCATGCAGGCTGTAGAACATATCCATGATTTCTTTTCTGCCCCGAGGGTCAAGCCCTGCAGTAGGCTCATCCAGGACAATGACATCAGGCTCCATTGCCAGCACTCCGGCTATCGCCACCCGTCTCATTTGGCCGCCTGACAGGTCAAATGGGGACTTGTGTAAAATTTCCTCCGGCAGGCCAACCTGGCTTATGGCCGCTCTTGCTCTTTTTTTGGCTTCCTCTTCTGACACTCCGAAGTTCATCGGACCAAAGCATATATCTTTCTCGACCGTTTCCTCAAACAGCTGATGCTCAGGAAATTGAAACACGATGCCGACCCTTTGGCGGATTTCCTTCAGGGTTTTTTGTTTCTTTTGCGAGGTGATCAGACGCTCTCCAATCACTACCTGGCCTTCTGTCGGTTTAAGCAGGGCATTTAAATGCTGGAGTACAGTCGATTTGCCTGATCCGGTATGCCCGATGATTGCCAGAAACGTGCCTGATGGAATATCAATGGAAACATCCTTTATGGCGAGACGTTCAAATGGCGTATTGACCTGATACCGGTATTCTACATTTTGGAGTGAGATGTCCATAATTCTTCCACCAACTCTTCTTCAGATAAATAATGCCTTGATAGCTGCAATCCTTTTTCTCTTAATATCTTGCTTAGCTTCACAGGAAAAGGAATATCCAGGCCCAGCTTTACAAGCTCTTCATCCATTTGAAAGATTTCCTCAGGTGAGCCTTCCCGATATAACTGTCCTCTGTTCATAACCACGATGCGATCAGCCTTTGCAGCTTCCTCCAAATCATGTGTGATGGAGATGACTGTCATATGATAGTCCTGCTTCAGCTCTCTGACGGTTTCAAGCACCTCTTCACGCCCTCTTGGATCAAGCATGGAGGTTGACTCGTCCAGAATTATAATGTCCGGCCTTAGGGCGATGACGCCGGCAATGGCCACCCTTTGTTTCTGGCCGCCAGATAGATGGTGCGGCTCTTGATTAAGAAATTGTTCCATTTTGACTTTCTCCAGTGATTGCGCAACACGCTGAACCATGTCATTTCTTTCAATTCCATGGTTTTCTAAACCAAAAGCCACATCATCCTGTACAGTCGTTCCGACAAACTGGTTATCCGGATTCTGAAAAACCATGCCGATCTTCTTTCTGGTTTCCCAGAGGGTCTCTTCGGTCAATGGAATTCCGCCTACTGCAATACTGCCTTTCAGAGGAAAGTGCAGGCCATTCAGCAGTTTGGCCAGTGTTGATTTCCCCGAACCATTATGGCCAACAATAGCAAGCCATTCCCCTTTCAATATATTGAAAGAGACATTGTGCAGCGCATATCCAGCCTCTGCATCGTACTTAAACGAAACATCTTTCAATTCTACCAGCGGCTCGTTCATGTGAAGTCCTCCTCTCAGCTCTGCTTCTCTATTTCAGCTCTGCTCTAATATTTTTATCCTAATGAAAAAACCCGCCATTCTTGGCGAGCTTTAAATAGTTCGATAATAGGTTATGTTACCGGATAGCAAGCGCTGAATGATACCATTCTCCCACACTTGTAATACACAACAACATCTGGATTTCTGCTATCTAAGCTTATCGGATGCCTATTATGCCTCCCTATTAAAAGCTCATACTGACGCAGTATGGTGGTTGGTTCTTGCTATTGTATGACTGTTCAGAGACCTCGATTTCCTTATGGTTTATGAACTAACAGAATTTAAAAAAGCCTGCACCTCTTTCCGTCAGGCAGTAAAACTGCCGGGCGCAAATCTTCTTTCCGGAAGAGGTGCATGAGCTAGACAAGACAGTGTACCAGGTGAGGGGGAATCTATTACTCAACCATCCCTGTTTAATAGCTGTACATGCTCATCGTAACGCTCGTTCTTGGCCTGATATGGGCGTTTCTAACATATTAAGGAAACAGCCGGTCTTATAGAAAAAGGGCAAAGAACAAGTTCAATGAAACCGTCCCGCGCCCTTTCCTTAAAAAATTATACTAACTCGATGATTACCATTGGCGCACCGTCTCCACGACGAGGTCCAAGCTTCATAATACGAGTGTATCCGCCTTGGCGCTCTTCATAACGAGTTGCGATGTCGCTGAATAATTTTTGAACTGCATCCTGGTCAGTTTCAGCGTTGGCTACCTCATTGCGAACAAAAGCAGCTGCTTGACGGCGTGCATGCAAGTCGCCGCGCTTTCCAAGAGTGATCATTTTCTCAACAACTGAACGAAGTTCTTTTGCACGAGCTTCAGTTGTTTCGATGCGCTCATTGATGATTAGATCTGTTGCTAAGTCACGCAGCATAGCTTTACGTTGTGAGCTAGTGCGTCCTAACTTTCTGTATCCCATGAAAGTTTCCCTCCTTTGTTGAAGTCATTCAATCTGCTGAAAGCAAACATATAAAGATGATGGATCAATTCACATCAATCAATCGTCTTTACGTAAGCCCAGTCCAAGATCTTCTAATTTATGCTTTACTTCCTCAAGTGACTTTCTGCCCAAGTTACGGACCTTCATCATATCCTCTTCAGTCTTATTGGCTAATTCCTGAACAGTATTGATGCCAGCGCGCTTTAAGCAGTTGTAAGAACGTACAGATAAGTCAAGTTCTTCAATTGTCATCTCAAGTACTTTTTCTTTTTGGTCTTCTTCTTTTTCAACCATGATTTCGGCATTTTGAGCTTCATCAGTTAAACCGACAAAGATATTCAAATGCTCAGTTAAGATCTTCGCTCCAAGTGCAACCGCATCTTGAGGACCTGTACTTCCGTCAGTCCAAACATCGAATGTTAACTTATCATAGTTAGTCATTTGACCCACACGTGTATTCTCTACCTGATAAGAAATGCGAGATACTGGAGTGTAGATGGAATCGATAGGAATCACACCGATTGGCTGATCTTCTCTCTTGTTTTGGTCAGCTGGTGTATAGCCTCGTCCGCGTCTTGCAGTTAAACGCATGCGCAGGTGGGCATTCGAACCTAGGGTAGCAATATGAAGATCCGGATTAAGGATTTCAACATCGCTGTCATGAGTTACGTCAGCTGCCTTCACTACACCTTCACCCTGAACATCGATTTCCAATGTTTTTTCTTCATCAGAGTAGATTTTAAGTGCTAGTTTTTTAATGTTTAAAATGATAGATGTTACATCTTCTACGACGCCTTCAATTGTTGAGAACTCATGAAGTACCCCATCAATTTGTATCGATGTGACAGCGGCACCTGGGAGTGAGGATAAAAGGATACGACGTAAGGAGTTACCCAAAGTTGTACCATATCCACGCTCAAGTGGCTCGACGACGAACTTGCCGTATTTGGCATCATCGCTGATCTCAACCGTTTCGATTTTTGGTTTTTCTATTTCGATCATCAAAATATACCCTCCTTCAAAACGTCGAAACCCCGGCTAGCAATCTCTAACCGAAATTCCCCCATGTATACGTTCCCGTTTTGTGCACAACAACTGGAATAATTGTTCTGTATAACTAAAAATTTAGTATCATATCCCATTATAGACAAGGATACAAATTCTATACAGAAAAATTATACACGGCGGCGTTTTGGTGGACGACATCCGTTATGAGGAACAGGAGTTACGTCTCTGATAGCAGTAACTTCTAGACCAGCAGCTTGAAGAGCACGGATAGCAGCTTCACGTCCTGCACCAGGTCCTTTAACAGTTACTTCAAGGGATTTCATACCGTGTTCCTGAGAAGTTTTAGCTGCAGTTTCAGCTGCCATTTGCGCTGCGAATGGAGTAGATTTACGAGAACCTTTGAATCCAAGAGCTCCAGCACTTGACCAGGAAACAGCATTTCCATGAACATCAGTGATAGTTACGATTGTGTTATTGAAAGTAGAACGGATATGTGCAATACCTTGTTCAATATTCTTTTTCACACGACGCTTACGTGTATTAGTTTTACGAGCCATTTAAAGTTACCTCCTTTACCGATTATTTCTTCTTGTTCGCTACAGTCTTACGAGGACCTTTGCGAGTACGAGCGTTGTTTTTAGTGTTTTGTCCGCGAACCGGTAAACCACGGCGATGACGTAGACCGCGATAGCTTCCGATCTCCATTAGACGTTTGATGTTAAGTGATACCTCACGGCGAAGGTCCCCTTCAACTTTCAATTTGTCGATGATGTCACGGATTTTGTTAAGTTCATCTTCTGTAAGATCACGAACACGAGTGTCTTCAGAAACACCAGCTTCAGCCAAAACTTTTTGAGCTGTAGATTTACCAATACCAAAGATATAAGTTAATGAGATTACTACACGTTTTTCACGTGGAACATCTACACCAGCAATACGTGCCATTGTATAAGCGCACCTCCTTCAAATTAACCTTGTTTTTGTTTATGTTTAGGGTTTTCACAGATAACCATTACTTTTCCACGTCTGCGGATAACTTTACACTTTTCGCAGATTGGTTTAACTGATGGTCTTACTTTCATTATCCTAACCTCCTTAATAGTACGGAGTGCAATGATTATTTAAAACGATATGTGATTCTACCGCGTGTTAAATCATATGGAGATAGCTCAACTGTTACTTTATCTCCAGGTAAAATGCGGATGAAGTGCATACGGATCTTACCGGATACATGAGCTAGCACTGTATGACCATTTTCTAATTCTACCTTAAACATTGCATTTGGCAAAGTATCAACAACTGTGCCTTCTATTTCAATTACATCGTCTTTCGCCATTGAACGATTCTCCCTTCTTCATGTCATATACGAATTCATTTGCATACTTTGCAAGCGCAAAGCGCAACTTTCCGTTTGTTACACGGCCGGTCTCCTTGAGACTGGTCTGAACTTCTGGAGAGATATAATTAAGCAATTGCAGATGCTGAATGTTCTTTTTCTTCGGGCAATCGAATTTCTTCCTGCCGCCGTCAGCAAGCATAACAAACCTTTCATCCATCAACCTTATAATTATAGCATATTAACCAGCGTCACGCCCGCTTTTGATCAAAACAATTTGACCAGGCTGCGGATTCGTATCAGAACCAACCAATGGAATCACCTGCACCTTAGGCTTTTGTTAATATTTCATAACCGGATTCAGTGATCGCTATTGTATGCTCAAAATGGGCACACCTTTTACCGTCAACAGTCACAACTGTCCAGTTATCGGTTAAGGTTTTAACATAACGACTTCCTGCATTCACCATAGGTTCAATAGCAAGTACCATACCCGGCTTTAAGCGCGGCCCTCTGTTAGGCGGTCCATAATGAGGAATTTGAGGATCCTCATGTAAGTCTTGCCCTACTCCATGGCCGACATACTCGCGTACAATGGAAAAGCCATTAGATTCCGCATACGTTTGGATAGCATGGGAGATGTTCGACAAGCGCTCACCCGGTTTTGCTTCTTCAAGACCTTTATATAATGATTCCTCTGTAACATCCATCAGACGCTCGGAGTCCTCATCAATTTGGCCAATAGCATAAGTCCAGGCTGAGTCACCATGATAACCGTTATATTTAGCACCGATATCAATGCTGATTATATCACCGTTATTTAAAACTCGAGCACCAGGAATCCCATGAACAAGTTCATCATTAACTGAAGCACAAATGCTGCCGCGGAAACCATTATACCCTTTAAAAGACGGGATTGCATCGTGTTTACGGATAAACTGATCAGCAATATCATCCAGTTCGCGGGTTGTGATGCCGGGTACAATATGTTTCTTCAGCTCCTGGTGTGTAAGTGCTACGATCCTGCCGGCCTCACGCATTATATCAAGTTCACGCGGGGTTTTGCAAATGATCATTGTAAGCCCCCGAGCAAAGCATCAAGATCAGAAAATACTTTATTAATATCTTGCTGACCATCAATATTGCGCAGATATCCTTTCGTTTCGTAGAAATCGAGCAACGGTTTTGTCTGTTTAATATTGACGTCAAGTCTATTCTGAACAGTAGCTTCATTATCATCAGCACGCTGATACAGCTCACCGCCGCAGCGATCGCACACTCCGTCCTTCGCTGGTGGATTGAATACTAAATGATAAGTAGCTCCGCAGTCTTTACAGATACGGCGTCCGGTAAGACGTTCCATTAGAATGCTCTGATCAACATCAATATTAATGACATAATCAATTTTCTTATTCAAATCAGAAAGGATGTTTTCAAGGGCATCTGCTTGGGCAACTGTTCTTGGGAACCCATCCAGCAAAAAGCCTTTTTCGCAATCATCCTTGCTTAAACGTTCACGGACAATGCCGATTGTTACTTCATCAGGAACAAGCTCGCCTTTATCCATGAATGATTTTGCTTTAAGGCCTAGGTCCGTTTCGTCTTTAATAGCCGCACGGAACATATCTCCAGTAGAGATATGAGGGATGCCGTATTTTTGGACGATCTTCTCGGCTTGTGTACCTTTTCCGGCACCAGGGAGCCCCATTAAAACTAAATTCACGTCAATTTCCCCCTAGTCTCTAAATGGTATAAGGGAACATGCTGTCCCCTACAACCAAGTTATTTAATGAAACCTTTATAATGACGCTTAACGAGCTGTGCTTCAAGCTGCTTCATCGTTTCAAGTGCAACACCGACAACGATCAGCAGGCTTGTGCCTCCAATTTGCGCAGATTCAGGCAATCCGGCGATATTAATGAAGAATACCGGCAGGATTGAAATGACTGTCAGGAAGAGCGCACCGACCAATGTTAAACGGTATAAGACGCGAGTTAAATATTCCTGCGTGTTATTTCCTGGACGGATGCCCGGGATATAACCGCCCTGCTTCTTCAGGTTTTCCGCAACTTGTTCCGGATTTACCTGAATGAAAGCATAGAAATAAGTAAAAGCAATGATTAATGCACTATAAATGACCATTCCGATTGGAGACGTGTAGTCAAATATTCTTTGAATCCATAGCGTTACATCATTCTGCTCGAAGAAACCAGCAATGGTTCTTGGCGTGATAATGAATGAAATCGCAAAGATTACTGGAATTACACCAGCTGCATTAACTTTTAAAGGAAGATGAGTTGATTGTCCGCCAGCAGAATTTTTTCCTGCTGTTACACGCTTAGCGTATTGAATAGGAATCTTTCTTAATGCCTGTTGGATGAAGATCGTTCCCACAACAATAGCAATGACTGCAACCAGAATAAGCACGACTGTCACAATGCGAAGGAATAGCTGCTCTCCTGCATTTTCAAATTGCTGAGCATAGATCTGGTTAACCGTTGAAGGAATACCAGCTGCGATACCAGCAAAGATAATGATGGAAATGCCATTGCCTACACCTTTTGATGTAATCTGCTCACCAAGCCACATTAAAAATGCAGTTCCGGCAGTCAAAACTACAGCAATCAATAGATAAGAGGTAATTCCCGGATTCTCAATCAGCATTCCGCCTGCTAGGTTATTAAACCCATAAGACATACCGAGAGCCTGGATAAAACCAAGCACGATAGTAAAGTAACGGGTAAACTGAGCTAACTTACGGCGTCCAACCTCACCCTGCTTTGACCATTCCGTAAACTTGGGAACAACATCCATCTGCAGAAGCTGCACAATAATGGATGCCGTAATGTACGGCATGATGCCCATCGCAAGAATCGAGAAGTTTAGGAGCGCCCCGCCGCCGAATGTATTCAGAACACCGAATACATTAAGTTCATCCTGGGCTTTTAATAGATCTGCATTTACGCCCGGTACAGGGATAAATGTACCGATGCGAAATACAATCAGCATTAAAAGGGTGAAAATAATCTTTCGTCTTATATCACCCACACGCATAAAATTGGAGATTGTCTGAAACATTAAATCACCTCAGTTTGACCGCCGGCAGCTTCGATAGCTTCCTTCGCAGCAGAGGAGAATTTATGAGCTTTAACTGTAAGCTTTTTCTCAACTTTGCCTTTTGCAAGAATCTTGATTCCTGCTTTTTCGTTGCTTACTACACCAGTTTCGATAAGAAGCTCAGGAGTTACTTCTGCTCCATCTTCGAAACGGTTTAAAGCATCAAGGTTCACAACCGCGTATTCTTTACGGTTGATGTTAGTGAAACCGCGCTTAGGCAAGCGTTGGAATAAAGGTGTTTGACCACCCTCGAATCCAGGACGGACACCGCCGCCAGAACGAGCGTTTTGACCTTTATGACCCTTACCAGCAGTTTTACCATTACCGGAACCGATACCACGGCCTTTGCGTTTGCGTTCCCCACGAGAACCTTCTGCAGGCTTTAATTCATGAAGTTTCATGTTGGCACCTCCTTATTTGTAGAAGAATAGAATTATTTTTCTTTTACCACAACAAGGTGAGCAACTTTGTTGATCATTCCGCGGATAGCAGGATTATCTTGATGCTCAACTGTTTGGTGCATTTTGCGTAAGCCAAGAGCCTTAACTGTTTCGCGCTGGTCTTGCGGGCGACCAATCACGCTGCGAGTGAGGGTTACTTCTAGTTTATTCGCCATTTGATATCCCTCCTTATCCTAACAGTTCTTCTACTGATTTACCACGTAATTTCGCTACGTCCTCAGCACGTTTTAATTGAGTTAAACCGTTCAAAGTGGCGCGAACCATGTTGATTGGTGTGTTAGTACCTAAAGATTTAGATAAGATATCACCAACACCAGCTAATTCCAGAACCGCACGAACAGGACCTCCGGCGATTACTCCAGTACCTTCAGAAGCAGGCTTAAGAAGGATTTCTCCAGCACCGAAGTGACCGATTACCTGGTGAGGAATTGTAGTTCCAACCATAGGTACTTCGACTAAGTTTTTCTTAGCATCTTCAATAGCTTTGCGGATTGCTTCAGGAACTTCCTGTGCTTTACCTGTACCAAAGCCAACGTGACCGTTTTTGTCACCTACTACTACAAGAGCAGAGAAACGAAAACGACGTCCACCTTTAACAACCTTTGCTACACGATTAACCGTAACTACGCGCTCTTCAAGTTCAAGTTTGTTCGGATCAATACGACGCATCTTTTTGTGTCCCTCCTTTGTCTATTAAAATTCTAAACCATTTTCACGTGCTGCATCAGCTAATGCTTGAACACGTCCATGATATAGATAGCCACCACGATCGAAAACGACAGCTTTAACGCCTTTTTCGACTGCGCGCTTTGCAACTAATTCTCCGACCTTAACTGCTGCATCAACGTTGCCAGTTGCATCAAGGTTTACTTCTTTATCTTGTGTAGAAGCACTTGCTACAGTAACTCCGTTTACATCATCAATAAGTTGAGCATAAATGTGCTTGTTTGAACGATACACATTTAAACGAGGACGAGCCGCAGTTCCAGAAAGTTTCGCACGCACACGAGCATGTCTTTTCTTACGAACTGCATTTTTATCAGCCTTCGTAATCATTTCGGTCACTCCTTTCGTTTACCTAAGCGGCATTACTTACCAGTTTTACCTTCTTTACGACGAACATATTCGCCTTCATAGCGGATACCTTTACCTTTGTAAGGCTCTGGAGGACGAACATCACGGATGTTGGCAGCCAATGCGCCAACACGCTCTTTGCTAGTACCTTTAACAATGATCTTTGTGTTAGATGGCACTTCAACTTCAATACCTTCTTCAGGCTCGATTTCAACAGGATGAGAGTAACCAACGTTTAAAACAAGCTTTTTGCCTTGTTTTTGAGCACGGTAACCGACACCGATAAGCTCTAGTCCTCTTTCGAATCCTTTTGACACACCTTCAACCATGTTAGCTAGAAGTGCGCGAGTAGTTCCGTGCAATGCGCGGTGTTCTTTCGCATCAGATGGACGGGAAACGTTGATTACGTTCTCCTCCACCTTGATTTCGATATCCTGGTTGAATGAACGGGAAAGTTCACCTTTAGGACCCTTCACAGTAACAGTGTTATTGTCATTAGTAACAGTAACACCAGATGGAATTTCGATTGGTTTTTTACCTATACGAGACATTTAATTGCACCTCCATTCATGAAAAACTCTATTACCAAACGTATGCTAATACTTCTCCGCCGACTTGTTTAGCGCGGGCTTCTTTATCAGTGATAACTCCTTGAGAAGTAGAAACTAGTGCGATTCCAAGACCGTTAAGTACGCGAGGTACTTCATCAGCCTTTGCGTATACACGAAGACCAGGCTTACTGATACGCTTAAGACCAGTGATAACGCGTTCGTTGTTTGAACCGTATTTTAAGAAAATGCGGATGATGCCTTGCTTGTTATCCTCGATAAGCTCAACATCACGTACAAAACCTTCACGCTTTAAGATCTCTGCAATTTCTTTCTTGATGTTAGAAGCAGGAACTTCTAATTTTTCGTGACGAACCATATTCGCATTACGGATGCGAGTTAGCAAGTCTGCAATTGGATCTGTCATGACCATTGTTTTTACCTCCTTCCCATGCTTGGGGTTTACCAGCTAGCTTTTTTCACGCCAGGAATTTGTCCTTTATATGCTAATTCACGGAAACAAATACGACAAAGCTTAAATTTACGGTATACAGAATGTGGACGTCCGCAGCGTTCGCAGCGAGTGTACTCCTGTACCTTGTGTTTAGGCGTGCGTTTTTGCTTCGCAATCATTGACTTTTTAGCCACGTTTTCGCCTCCCTCTATTTAGCGATTACTTTTGGAATGGCATTCCAAATTGAGTTAAAAGTTCACGAGCTTCTTCATCAGTGTTAGCTGTAGTTACGATAACGATATCCATACCACGAACTTTGCTTACTTTATCGTAATCAATCTCAGGGAAGATCAACTGTTCTTTGACACCTAGAGTATAGTTACCACGGCCGTCAAATGACTTCTTAGAGATACCGCGGAAGTCACGTACACGTGGAAGAGATACAGATACTAACTTATCAAAGAACTCATACATGCGCTCTCCACGAAGAGTAACTTTCGCGCCGATTGGCATACCTTCACGAAGACGGAAGCCAGCGATAGATTTCTTAGCGCGAGTGATAACCGGCTTTTGACCAGTGATCAATGTTAATTCCTCAACAGCTTTATCTAGTGCTTTAGCGTTTTGAACAGCGTCACCAACACCCATGTTGATAACGATTTTTTCAAGCTTAGGTGCTTGCATAACTGATTTATAGTTAAACTTGCTCATTAGAGCAGGAGTAATTTCTTTTGAATGCTTTTCTTTTAGGCGGTTCATCCATTGTACCTCCCTTCTTCTTTGAACTATTTATCTAGAACTTCACCGGATTTTTTTGCAACACGTACTTTTTTGCCATCAACCGTTTTATAGCCTACACGAGTTGGTTCACCAGATTTAGGATCGACAGGCATAACGTTTGATACATGAACAGGTGCCTCTTGGCTGATGATTCCGCCTTGCGGGTTCATCTGAGAAGGCTTAGAGTGTTTCTTTACAATGTTAACTCCTTCAACAAGCACTCGGCTTTGTTTAGGGAACGCTGCAAGAATAACGCCCGTTTTGCCTTTATCCTTACCAGAGATGACCATAACTTTGTCACCTTTTTTCACATGCATCTGTGCGCACCTCCTTAAAGGCAATTTAATTTGTTATTTATAATACTTCTGGAGCTAAAGATACAATTTTCATGAAGTTGTTTTCACGTAGTTCACGGGCAACTGGTCCGAAGATACGAGTTCCGCGTGGTCCTTTGTCATCACGAATAATTACACATGCGTTTTCATCGAAACGAATGTAAGTACCGTCATTACGGCGTACACCGCTCTTAGTACGAACAACTACCGCTTTAACAACATCACCTTTTTTAACAACGCCACCTGGTGTTGCTTGTTTCACTGTACAAACGATAACATCACCGATGTTAGCAGTCTTGCGGCCAGAGCCACCAAGAACTTTAATTGTAAGTACTTCACGAGCACCAGAGTTGTCAGCAACTTTTAAACGTGATTCTTGTTGAATCATGTGTGTAACCTCCCTTCGGGATAAACCTTATTCCGAACAATTAGATAATAACTGCTTTTTCAACTACTTCTACAAGACGGAAGCGTTTAGTCGCAGATAGTGGACGAGTTTCCATAATACGAACGATATCGCCAGTTTTTGCTTGGTTTTGCTCATCATGAGCTTTGAACTTTTTAGAGTACTTAACGCGTTTACCGTAAAGTGGATGCTTTTTGTAAGTTTCGACAAGAACCGTTACTGTCTTATCCATTTTGTCAGAAACGACGCGTCCAGTGTAAACTTTGCGTTGGTTGCGTTCACTCATTGTGCGAACCTCCTCTCAATATCACTTGCTAAAGCCGATTTCTCTTTCACGAATAACAGTTTTCATGCGGGCAATCGCTTTGCGTACTTCACGAATGCGAGCTGTGTTTTCAAGTTGTCCAGTCGCCAATTGAAAGCGAAGGTTGAAAAGCTCTTCTTTTAATGATTTTACTTTTTGTTCAATTTCGGCAGTGGTAAGGTCACGAATTTCATTAGCTTTCATTTGATTCACCACCAATTTCTTCTCGTTTTACAAACTTGCACTTAACTGGAAGTTTGTGTGATGCAAGACGTAATGCTTCACGAGCGATCTCTTCAGATACACCAGCGATTTCGAACATTACTTTACCAGGCTTAACAACTGCAACCCATCCTTCTGGAGCCCCTTTACCGGAACCCATGCGGACTTCTAGAGGCTTTGCAGTGTAAGGCTTATGCGGGAAAATTTGAATCCAAACCTTACCGCCACGTTTCATGTAACGAGTCATTGCAATACGTGCAGATTCAATTTGACGGTTAGTGATCCAAGAAGCTTCAAGAGCTTGAAGGCCATATTCACCGAAGTTTACTTCAGTTCCGCCTTTTGATTGACCACGCATTTTTCCGCGGTGTACACGACGATATTTAACGCGCTTTGGCAATAACATATTATTTGCCTCCTTCCCCAGTTTTCTTCTTAGTAGGAAGGACCTCTCCACGATAGATCCATACTTTTACGCCCAATTTACCGTAAGTTGTATCAGCTTCAGCTGTAGCATAATCGATATCAGCACGAAGAGTATGAAGTGGAACTGTTCCTTCGCTGTATGATTCTGAACGAGCGATATCAGCACCGCCTAAACGACCAGATACCATTGTTTTGATACCCTTAGCGCCAGCGCGCATTGCACGTTGAATAGTTTGTTTTTGAGCACGACGGAAAGATACGCGGTTTTCTAATTGACGAGCAATGTTTTCCGCAACCAATTTCGCATCAATATCTGCTCTTTTAATTTCAAGAATGTTGATATGAACACGCTTGCCAGTTAATGAGTTAAGTGACTTGCGAAGTGCTTCAACCTCAGTACCACCTTTACCGATAACCATTCCTGGTTTCGCAGTGTGGATAGTGATGTTCAGGCGATTAGCAGCACGTTCGATTTCTACTTTAGAAACAGAAGCATCGCTTAAGCGCTTTGTGATGTACTCACGAACCTTAAGGTCTTCGTGTAAAAGATCAGCATAGTCTTTGCCTGCGTACCATTTTGACTCCCAATCACGGATGACACCGACACGCAAACCGACTGGATTTACTTTTTGACCCACTGATTATCCCTCCTTCTTTTCTGATAAAACGATAGTAATATGGCTAGTGCGCTTGTTGATTTGGCTTGCACGGCCCATAGCGCGAGGACGGAAACGTTTTAAAGTTGGTCCTTCGTCTACGAATGCTTGAGCAACTACCAGATTGTTAACGTCCATTTCGTAGTTGTGCTCAGCGTTAGCTAGTGCAGATTTTAAAACTTTCTCTACGATTGGAGAAGCAGCTTTAGGTGTAAGGTTTAAAATCGCTACTGCTTCGCCTACTTGCTTTCCTCGAATTAAATCTACGACTAAACGAGCTTTACGAGGAGCAATACGAACTGTTCTTGCAACAGCTTTAGCTTGCATTAGAATGCCCTCCTCTCATTAACGTCTTGTTTTCTTATCATCATTGCCATGGCCTTTGTACGCACGAGTTGGAGCAAATTCTCCAAGCTTGTGGCCTACCATGTCTTCAGTGATGTATACAGGCACATGTTTACGACCATCATAAACTGCGATTGTGTGTCCGATGAATTGTGGGAAGATCGTAGAACGGCGAGACCAAGTTTTTGTAACTTGCTTGCTTTCTGTTTCGTTAAGCTTTTCGATCTTTGTCATTAAATGTTCATCAACAAAAGGTCCTTTTTTTAAGCTGCGACCCATGATTGAACCTCCCTTCGTGATTGCTCTACGGTTCTAATTTGGAACCGTAGTACAATCCCGTTATTTTTTACGACGACGTACGATAAATTTGTCTGATTTGTTGTTTTTCTTGCGTGTCTTGTAACCAAGTGTTGGTTTGCCCCAAGGAGTCATTGGAGACTTACGTCCGATTGGCGCACGTCCTTCACCACCACCGTGTGGGTGATCGTTAGGGTTCATTACAGATCCACGTACAGTTGGGCGCTTGCCTAACCAGCGTGAACGACCTGCTTTACCAATGTTAATAAGTTCGTGCTGCTCGTTGCCAACCTGACCTACAGTTGCACGGCACTCAGCAAGAATCATGCGAACTTCACCAGAGTTTAAACGAACTAATACATACTTGCCTTCTTTACCAAGAACTTGTGCAGAAGTACCAGCAGAACGTACTAATTGTCCGCCTTTGCCAGGTTTTAATTCGATGTTGTGGATTACAGTACCCACTGGAATGTTAGCTAGTGGAAGTGCATTACCCACTTTGATATCTGCTTCAGGACCAGACATTACTTCCATGCCCACCTGTAAGTTCTTAGGTGCAAGGATGTAACGCTTTTCTCCATCTACATAGTTAATTAGTGCAATATTTGCAGAGCGGTTTGGATCATATTCGATTGTGGCAACGCGTCCTGGAATGCCATCTTTGTTACGTTTAAAATCGATGATACGATATTGACGTTTATGACCGCCGCCTTGATGACGAACTGTCAACTTACCTTGGTTGTTACGGCCGCCTTTTCTCTTTAAAGGAGCAAGTAAAGACTTTTCTGGTTGGTTAGTCGTGATTTCTGCGAAATCAGAAACCGTCATGCCGCGACGACCATTAGAGGTAGGTTTATACTTTTTAATCGCCATTTCGTTTCCCTCCTCTTCTAGTTATAGTAATTAAGCTTCAAATAGCTCGATTTCTTGGCTTTCAGCTGTTAATTTAACGATTGCTTTACGGCGTTTGTTAGTGTAACCGCCGAATTTGCCCATACGCTTGAACTTGCCTTTGTAGTTCATGATGTTAACTTTCTCAACTTTTACGCCAAAGATTTGCTCAACAGCGTCTTTAACTTGAGTCTTGTTAGCTCGTACGTCAACTTCGAACGTATATTTTTTATCAGCCATAATATCAGTAGAACGTTCAGTGATTACGGGGCGCTTAATGATTTCGCGTGCATCCATTATGCAAGCACCTCCTCTACTTTTTCAACCGCTGCTTTCGTCATGATAAGCTTATCATGGTTTAAAACATCTAAAACAGTGATTCCAGAAGCAGACACAACTGTTACACCAGGAATGTTACGAGCAGATAGTGCTACGTTCTCATCTAGGTCAGCAGTTACGATAAGTGCTTTAGAATCAACAGAAAGACCAGTTAATACACCTTTAAAGTCTTTAGTTTTAGGAGCTTCGAAAGCAAGGCCTTCTAATACTAGGATGTTTTCTTCTAACACTTTAGAAGATAACGCAGATTTGATTGCCAGACGGCGAACCTTTTTAGGTAGTTTGTAGCTGTAGCTGCGTGGTACAGGACCAAATACAGTACCGCCTCCGCGCCATTGTGGTGAACGGATAGAACCTTGACGTGCACGGCCTGTGCCTTTTTGGCGCCATGGCTTACGTCCTCCGCCCGCTACTTCAGAACGAATTTTAGTTTTATGAGTCCCTTGACGTAATGAAGCTCTTTGCATAACAACAGCTTCGAATAATACGTGCTGGTTGGGCTCGATACCAAAGATCGCATCATTAAGTTCGATATCACCAACTTTAGATCCGCTTTGGTTAAACAATGCTACTTTCGGCATTCTGTTTTCCTCCTTTCCGGTTTAATTATTATGCTTTTACCGCACTTTTGATTTTTACTAATGCTTTTCTTGCACCAGGTACATTACCTTTGATCAAAAGAAGGTTGCGTTCAACATCAACTTTTACGATTTCAAGGTTTTGTACAGTCACTTGCTCTCCACCCATACGTCCAGGCAATAATTTACCTTTGAATACACGGTTTGGAGCTACAGGACCCATTGAACCAGGGCGACGGTGGTAACGAGAACCGTGAGCCATAGGCCCGCGAGATTGTCCGTGGCGCTTAATGGCACCCTGGAAACCTTTACCTTTTGAAATTCCTGTTACATCAACAGTATCGCCTTCTGCGAAAATATCAACTTTGACTTCTTGACCAACTTCATATTGCCCTAAATCAGCTCCGCGGAATTCACGTACGAAGCGCTTAGGAGCAGTGTTTGCTTTAGCAACATGCCCTTTTTCAGGTTTGTTGGACAACTTGTCGCGCTTGTCTTCAAATCCAATCTGGATTGCTTCGTATCCATCAGTTTCAACTGATTTCTTCTGAAGAACAACGTTAGCTGCTGCCTCAACAACTGTTACCGGGATAAGATCACCGTTTTCAGCAAATACTTGAGTCATACCAATCTTTCTTCCTAAGATTCCTTTGGTCATTTCAGTCACACCTCCTAAGTTTCTTATAATTATTTATTGATTAAAGTTTGATTTCGATATCTACACCAGACGGTAAGTCTAAACGCATTAGAGAATCAACCGTTTGTGGTGTTGGGTTAACGATGTCGATTAGACGTTTATGCGTACGCATTTCGAACTGTTCACGAGAGTCTTTGTACTTGTGAACCGCACGTAGGATTGTGTAAATAGACTTTTCAGTTGGTAATGGAATCGGACCAGAAACAGCCGCACCAGAACGTTTTGCAGTCTCAACAATCTTTTCTGCTGATTGATCAAGAATTCTGTGATCATACGCTTTTAAACGAATACGAATTTTTTGTTTTGCCATTATTTTCCCTCCTTTTCGCCTATTTTAATATAGACATTCTCCGTGAAAATTTCCCACACACTCGCCATGGCAAAGCGGCCGGGTGTGTCAGCAACCTTTCACATCATCGCAGTCAAAGACCAACATTGTCTATTATACAGAAACAATAAATGAAATGCAACATGTATATGTTATTTCTTTATGTTTCGCACACTTTTACTATTATAACTGCTGATTATAAAGTTTTCAATAGTATAGGAAGAAGTCTAAATATTTGCTTTAGGTACTTGGAATCTGCAGAGGGAGGATTGTTAGAAAAGGTAATTATATATAGAAGAAAGTAGATTGAAATAAAGAAATTTGTTTCATTTAAATTGGTTCAACCGCCACAGCTAGATGTGTTCAGATGAAAGGGATTTGGCAAGTTCGTTCTTTTTCTTCGGTCAGAGTGCCAAGTTGCACTATGATCAAAAAAGTGTCGTGCTATTAGGTTACCAGCGCACATACATATTTGTTATTCCGGCTTTTACAGAAATACAACTCTGCGCTCAGCGCTAAAAGACAAAAAAAAACAGATGGGTCGTCACCCATCTGTTTTTAATAATTGAGATTACTCTTGGATTGTAGCAACTACGCCAGCGCCTACAGTACGTCCACCCTCACGGATAGAGAACTTAGTACCTTCTTCGATAGCGATTGGAGCGATTAGTTCTACAGTCATTTCGATGTTATCTCCAGGCATAACCATTTCTACGCCTTCAGGAAGATTACAGATACCAGTTACATCAGTTGTACGGAAGTAGAACTGAGGACGGTAGTTTGTGAAGAATGGAGTGTGACGTCCACCTTCTTCTTTTGAAAGAACGTATACTTCAGCTTTGAACTTAGTGTGTGGAGTGATTGAACCTGGCTTAGCAAGTACTTGTCCACGTTGGATATCTTCACGTGCTACACCACGAAGTAGGGCACCAATATTGTCTCCAGCTTCTGCATAGTCAAGAAGCTTACGGAACATTTCTACACCAGTTACAGTTGTTGATTTTGGCTCTTCAGCAAGACCGATGATTTCAATAACGTCACCGACTTTAACTTGTCCACGCTCAACACGTCCTGTAGCAACAGTACCACGGCCAGTGATTGAGAATACGTCCTCAACAGGCATCATGAATGGCTTGTCAGTGTCACGAGTTGGAGTTGGGATGTACTCATCAACAGCAGCCATAAGCTCTTCGATTTTAGCTTCCCACTCAGGCTCTCCTTCAAGTGCTTTAAGAGCAGAACCTTTAACAACTGGGATATCATCGCCAGGGAATTCATACTCAGAAAGAAGATCGCGAACTTCCATTTCAACTAGCTCTAGAAGCTCTTCGTCATCAACCATGTCACACTTGTTCATGAATACAACAAGGAATGGAACACCAACCTGACGAGAAAGTAGGATGTGCTCACGAGTTTGTGGCATTGGGCCGTCAGCAGCAGAAACAACTAGGATTCCGCCGTCCATTTGAGCAGCACCAGTGATCATGTTCTTAACATAGTCAGCGTGACCTGGGCAGTCAACGTGTGCATAGTGACGGCTTTCAGTCTCATACTCAACGTGTGCAGTTGAGATTGTGATTCCACGCTCGCGCTCTTCAGGAGCCGCGTCGATTTGATCGTATCCGCGTGCTTCACCGCCGCCCTTCTTAGAAAGAACTGTTGTGATAGCTGCAGTTAAAGTAGTTTTACCATGGTCAACGTGTCCGATAGTACCGATGTTAACATGGGGTTTTGAACGGTCAAATTTAGCTTTTGCCATTTGAAAAATCCTCCTTTAGATTATAAAAGTTAAGTATTTTATGCTGCGGAGAGGTTTCCCTTCCCACAGCGCGTTTTGCCTACAATAGTAGTTATACTTTATTAAAAAGGTAAAATCAATTATTCACCTTTATTTTTTTTAATGATTTCTTCAGAAATTGATTTTGGTACTTCTTCATAGTGGTCGAAGTGCATTGAGAATGTACCGCGGCCTTGCGTATTAGAACGCAATGCAGTTGCGTAGCCAAACATTTCTGAAAGTGGAACCATTGCACGAACTACTTGAGCGTTACCGCGTGCTTCCATACCTTCAACGCGTCCACGGCGTGATGTAACATCACCCATGATATCACCCATGTATTCTTCAGGGATTACTACTTCAACTTTCATAACCGGCTCAAGAATTACAGGATTACATTTTGACGCAGCATTTTTAAGTGCCATAGAGGCAGCAATTTTAAATGCCATTTCAGAAGAGTCGACATCATGGTAAGAACCATCAAATAGTCTAGCTTTGATATCTACTAATGGGAATCCAGCAAGTACTCCTCTGTCGAGAGCATCTTCAAGACCAGCTTGAACTGCAGGGATGTATTCACGCGGAACAACACCACCGACAATGCCGTTTTCGAATTCGAAGCCTTTACCTTCTTCATTTGGAGCAAATTCGATCCATACATGACCGAATTGTCCGCGTCCACCGGATTGACGGGCAAATTTACCTTCAACCTGGGCTGAAGAACGGAAAGTTTCGCGGTATGCAACCTGAGGTGCACCTACGTTTGCTTCCACTTTAAATTCACGTCTCATACGGTCAACTAGAATATCAAGGTGAAGCTCACCCATACCGGCGATAATAACCTGTCCAGTTTCCTGGTCAGTATGTGCGCGGAATGTAGGATCTTCTTCTTGAAGTTTTTGCAGAGCAGTAGTCATTTTATCTTGGTCAGCCTTAGATTTCGGCTCGATAGATAATGAGATAACTGGTTCTGGGAACTCCATAGACTCAAGAATAACAAGATTCTTTTCATCACATAGTGTATCTCCAGTACTAGTATCTTTAAGACCAACAGCTGCTGCAATATCTCCAGCGTGAACTACTGAAATCTCTTCACGAGAGTTAGCGTGCATTTGCAGGATACGACCTACACGCTCACGCTTCCCTTTAGTAGAGTTCTGTACATAAGAACCTGAGTTCAATGTACCAGAGTAAACACGGAAGAATGTAAGTTTACCGACGTAAGGGTCAGTCATAACTTTAAACGCAAGAGCTGAGAAAGGTGCATCATCGCTAGAAGGACGTGTAACCTCTTCTTCCGAATCAGGAAGTGTACCTTTAATAGCTGGTACATCCAATGGAGAAGGAAGATAATCGATTACTGCATCCAGCATCTTTTGAACACCTTTATTTTTGAAAGCAGACCCACAGATTACAGGATAGAACTCAACGTTTACTGTACCTTGACGAATAGCTGCTTTTAGCTCTTCGTTAGTGATTTCTTCACCGCCAAGGTATTTCTCCATTAATTCTTCATCAAGTTCAGCAACCGCTTCAATTAACTTTTCACGGTATTCTTCAGCTTGATCCATGTATTCTTCTGGGATATCACGCTCTTCGATATCAGTACCAAGGTCGTTACCGTAGAACGTAGCTTTCATTGTGATAAGATCGATGATGCCTTCGAACTGATCTTCAGCACCGATTGGTAATTGGATTGCTGCTGCATTAGCTTGAAGACGATCATGAAGAGTCTTCAATGAGTACAAGAAGTCAGCACCGATTTTATCCATTTTGTTTACGAATACCACACGTGGTACTCCGTAAGTAGTAGCCTGGCGCCAAACTGTTTCAGTTTGAGGCTCAACGCCTGATTGTGCATCCAGTACAGCAACCGCACCATCAAGAACACGAAGTGAACGCTCAACTTCAACTGTGAAGTCTACGTGTCCAGGAGTGTCAATGATGTTTACGCGGTGGCCTTTCCACTGTGCAGTTGTCGCAGCAGAAGTGATTGTGATTCCACGCTCTTGCTCCTGCTCCATCCAGTCCATCTGTGAAGCACCTTCGTGTGTTTCACCGATTTTGTGGATACGGCCAGTGTAGTAAAGTACACGCTCAGTTGTTGTTGTTTTACCGGCATCAATGTGAGCCATGATACCGATATTGCGAGTATTTTCTAAGGAGAACTCTCTAGCCATTGGGTCTTTCTCCTTCCTAGTATGAGTGTTATTTTAGTTGTACTGTATATCTTACCAGCGGTAGTGAGCAAACGCTTTGTTCGCTTCTGCCATTTTGTGTGTATCTTCACGCTTCTTAACAGATGCACCAGTGTTGTTAGCTGCATCAAGGATTTCGTTAGCTAAACGCTCTTCCATTGTCTTTTCTCCGCGAAGACGCGCATAGTTTACTAACCAGCGAAGACCAAGAGTAGTACGGCGGTCAGGACGCACCTCAACTGGTACTTGGTAGTTAGCTCCACCTACACGGCGTGCTCTTACTTCAAGTACAGGCATGATGTTTTTAAGCGCCTGATCGAAAACTTCCATTGGCTCTTTGCCAGTGCGCTCGCTGATGATATCGAACGCAGAGTAAAGAATAGCTTGAGATTTACCTCTCTTACCATCGATCATCATTTTGTTGATCAGACGGCTAACTAGCTTTGAGTTGTAAATCGGATCCGGCAATACGTCTCTTTTTGCTACAGGACCTTTACGTGGCATGGATTGTTCCTCCTTTCAAAGATGGTTGTCTATTAATTAGAATTATTTTTTAGCTGCTTTTGGACGCTTAGCACCGTATTTAGAACGGCCTTGCATACGGTTGTTAACACCAGCAGTATCTAAAGCGCCGCGCACGATGTGGTAACGCACACCCGGTAAGTCTTTTACACGTCCTCCACGGATAAGAACAACGCTGTGCTCTTGAAGGTTGTGTCCGATACCAGGAATGTAAGCATTAACCTCGATACCGTTTGTTAAACGAACACGAGCATATTTACGTAATGCAGAGTTCGGTTTCTTAGGAGTCATTGTACCAACACGAGTACAAACACCACGCTTTTGAGGTGAAGCTACGTTTGTTTGAGCTTTCTTGAAGCTATTGTAGCCTTTGTTAAGAGCTGGTGAATTTGACTTCTCTGACTTAGTTTGACGAGGCTTGCGCACTAATTGGTTAATAGTAGGCATTTGATTTTTCCTCCCTTCGAATTTGTTTAAGCCCACACATCCAGGTGGTTCATTTTGATGCAAAAACAAAGTTCTTGCAGATACCAATCTACAAAAACAGTTTTTAAAAAGATATGGCAACAGCTGCTGCCCCAACTTCGATTCCGCATGCTTTACCGAGCTTTCTCATCGATTCCACATACACAATCGGAACGTTCATCTCATTCGCTGTACTAACCACTTTAGCTGTAACCCTAGGATCAGCATCACTGGCGACTACGACTTCATCGATGGTTCCCAGTTTAAGAGCTTTGACTGTTTGCTTTGTTCCTACAATAAAACTTTTTGCCTGCAATACTTTATCATAAGACATTTACGACATCCTCCAAAGTATCCGGTGAATAGGAGCACCTTTGCTATAGTACCATCTTCATTTTTCGATGTCAACAAGCAAAATGATTTTTATTTCTTTTATTCACTTTAAAATGCGGTACTTGCTGGTAAATAAGCAAGCACCGCAATGAATACATTATTCTACAGTAACAGTATCTTCGGCAGTTTCCTCGTTTGTATAAGGCTCTGCCCTTCTGTATCGTTGCATACCTGTTCCGGCTGGGACAAGTTTACCAATAATTACATTTTCTTTCAGGCCAAGAAGCTCATCACGCTTGCCTTTAATCGCTGCATCGGTAAGAACTCTTGTCGTCTCCTGGAAGGATGCTGCTGATAAGAATGAATCTGTTTCAAGAGATGCTTTTGTGATACCAAGCAGAACCGGACGTCCTGTTGCAGGCATTTTTCCAGCAAGAAGGGCTTTCTCATTGGCATCTGTAAATTGATGGATATCAAGCAGAGTACCTGGAAGTACATCTGTTTCTGCTGCATCAATTACACGCACTTTGCGAAGCATCTGGCGGACCATTACCTCGATGTGCTTATCGCCAATTTCAACACCCTGCATGCGGTATACCTTCTGAACTTCACGCAGCAAGTATTCTTGAACAGCTGTTACATCTTTCACCTTAATTAACTCTTTAGGGTCAATTGAACCTTCAGTTAGTTCCTGTCCACGCACTACTTCGTCGTTTACAGCTACTTTTAAGCGGGCTGTATAAGGTGCTGTATAAGTCTTGGACTCCACTTCACCCTGAACAACAATTTCATGCTGACGGTCGCGGCCTTCATTGATGCCAACTACCACACCATCAATTTCTGAAATGACTGCCTGACCTTTAGGGTTACGCGCTTCAAAAATTTCCTGAATACGAGGTAAACCTTGAGTGATATCGTCTCCTGCTACCCCACCGGTATGGAAAGTACGCATCGTTAACTGTGTACCTGGTTCACCGATAGACTGGGCAGCAATGATACCTACTGCTTCACCAACTTCCACTTCTTGACCAGTAGCTAAGTTACGGCCGTAGCATTTCTTACATACACCATGACGAGTGTTACAAGTGAATGCAGAACGGATCCACACTTCTTCAATGCCGGATGAGACAATCTCAGTGGCGATATCTTCAGTGATCAGGCCGTTTTCAGGTACAATCACTTCTTTTGTTTCAGGGTGCTTGATATTTCTTCTTGCATATCGGCCAATCAGACGCTCTTCCAGCGCTTCAATGACTTCAGTGCCATCCTTAAGGGATGCAATCAGCAATCCGCGGTCAGTTCCGCAATCATCATCACGAACAATGACATCCTGCGCAACGTCAACAAGGCGGCGAGTCAGGTAACCTGAGTCAGCCGTTTTAAGAGCTGTATCAGCAAGACCTTTACGGGCACCGTGTGTAGAAATAAAGTACTCGAGTACAGTTAAGCCTTCACGGAAACTTGATTTAATCGGTAATTCAATGATCCGTCCAGCCGGGTTGGCCATGAGTCCGCGCATACCAGCTAACTGAGTGAAGTTGGACGCGTTACCACGGGCACCGGAGTCACTCATCATGAAGATTGGGTTGGATTTATCCAATGACTTCATCAATTTTGCCTGGATATTATCTTTCGCTGCACTCCAGATTGAAATAACACGATCATAACGCTCGTCTTCGGTAATAAGACCGCGTCGGAACTGTTTCATGACATTATCAACCTTGCCCTGTGCTTCCTGGATAATTTCCTGCTTCTCCCTTAATACCACGATATCAGCAACACCGACTGTGATACCGGCTTTTGTGGAGTGCCTGAATCCAAGGTTTTTCATGCGGTCAAGCATTTTGGACGTTTCAGTGATTTTGAAGCGTTTAAAGACTTCCGCAATAATGTTTCCAAGGATTTTTTTCTTAAACGGATCTACAAGAGGCATTTCCTTGATAACAGCAGCTACATCAGTAGCAGGCTCTACAAAATATTTCGCAGGAGTTTCAATCTCAAGGTTTTCTTTTGTAGGCTCGTTAATGAACGGGAATGTCTCAGGCAGAATTTCGTTGAAAATAAGCTTACCAACCGTAGTCAATAAAAGCTTTTTATTTTGTTCTTCAGTAAATGTCTGATTATTTAAGGATCCAGCATGGACAGCTACTCTTGTATGCAAGTGCACATAGCCATTCTGATAGGCAAGCAGTGCTTCGCTTGTATCTTTAAAAATCATGCCTTCGCCAACAGCGTTCGCTCTTTCAAGGGTCAGGTAGTAGTTACCTAATACCATATCCTGTGAAGGAGTAACAACTGGCTTACCGTCTTTCGGATTCAGAATGTTCTGTGCTGCAAGCATCAGCAAGCGGGCTTCTGCCTGTGCTTCTGCTGAAAGCGGCACGTGAACAGCCATTTGGTCACCGTCAAAGTCTGCGTTGTAAGCAGTACATACAAGCGGGTGAAGACGAATAGCGCGTCCTTCAACTAATGTCGGTTCGAATGCCTGTATTCCGAGTCTGTGAAGAGTTGGGGCACGGTTAAGCAATACAGGGTGCTCTTTAATAACACTCTCAAGAACATCCCAAACTTCCGGCTGCACTCTTTCGATCTTGCGTTTTGCAGACTTGATGTTGTGAGCTAAGCCCTTTTCCACCAATTCCTTCATAACGAATGGCTTGAATAATTCCAATGCCATTTCTTTCGGAAGTCCGCACTGGTACATTTTTAAGTTTGGTCCTACGACGATAACCGAACGGCCGGAATAGTCAACACGCTTACCAAGCAAGTTTTGGCGGAAACGGCCCTGTTTCCCTTTAAGCATATGTGACAGGGATTTTAATGGACGGTTTCCTGGTCCTGTTACCGGTCTTCCGCGGCGGCCGTTATCGATTAGCGCATCTACAGCTTCCTGAAGCATGCGCTTTTCGTTTTGAACAATAATGCTTGGAGCACCAAGGTCCAATAAACGCTTTAAGCGGTTGTTGCGGTTGATTACACGGCGGTACAGATCATTTAAGTCGGAAGTGGCAAAACGTCCGCCGTCCAGCTGTACCATCGGACGAAGCTCTGGAGGAATAACCGGAAGAACATCCAGAATCATCCAAGATGGTTCATTTCCGGAGCCCCGGAAAGCTTCAAGAACTTCCAGGCGCTTGATGGCACGAGTGCGTCGCTGGCCCTGGGCAGTTTTCAGTTCCTCTTTAAGGGTATCTACTTCTTTATTGAGGTCTATGTCAGAAAGAAGTTTCTTAATGGATTCAGCACCCATGGATGCCTGGAACTTGTTTCCGTACTTTTCGCGGTATGCACGGTATTCTTTTTCAGAAAGCAGCTGCTTCTTTTCAAGAGCCGTATCGCCTGGATCCGTTACAACATAAGAAGCGAAGTAAATAACTTCCTCAAGTGCACGCGGAGACATGTCCAGCACAAGACCCATACGGCTTGGGATGCCTTTGAAGTACCAAATGTGGGATACAGGGGCTGCAAGTTCAATGTGGCCCATTCTTTCACGGCGCACTTTTGCACGTGTTACTTCAACGCCGCATCGATCACAGACAACGCCTTTGTATCGAACACGCTTATACTTTCCGCAGTGACATTCCCAGTCTTTCGTCGGTCCGAAAATGCGTTCGCAGAATAGACCGTCCTTTTCAGGTTTTAATGTACGATAGTTGATCGTTTCAGGCTTCTTAACCTCACCATGTGACCAAGAGCGTATCTTATCCGGTGAAGCAAGACCTATTTTCATATACTCGAAATTGTTTACATCTAGCAAGGGGCCTACCTCCCTTTTGATCTCCGGGTTTTACCCTTATTGCTCAAACAGCAAAAGTGCCAATAATATCCCCAGCAGCCTCCGCCATTTGGCGGAGCGCCCAGGGATTAAGGAATTTATATTAAATTATTCTTTCGTAACTGCTTGCTCTTCGTTTTGCGTTTCCGGAGCGATTGTCAATGATTCAGCCTGCTGAACATCATCTTCGTCTTCCAGATCGCGCATTTCAATTTCTTCTTCATCGCCAGAAAGGATCTTAACATCCATACCTAAACTTTGAAGTTCTTTGATTAGTACCTTGAATGACTCCGGCACGCCTGGTTCAGGAACATTCTCGCCTTTGACGATTGATTCATAAGTCTTAACACGTCCAACGACGTCATCGGACTTAACCGTTAAGATTTCCTGAAGTGTATAGGCAGCACCGTATGCTTCAAGTGCCCAAACCTCCATCTCACCGAAACGCTGTCCGCCGAACTGAGCTTTACCGCCCAATGGCTGCTGCGTAACAAGAGAATAAGGTCCTGTTGAACGGGCATGGAGCTTATCGTCAACCATGTGCGCCAGTTTGATCATATACATGACACCAACTGAGACACGGTTGTCAAACGGCTCGCCTGAACGTCCATCATAAAGAACAGTTTTTGCATCGCGCGCCATGCCTGCTTCTTCGATCGTTGCCCACACATCTTCCTCACGGGCACCATCGAATACAGGAGATGCTACGTGAATGCCCAGTGCTCTGGCAGCCATACCAAGGTGAAGCTCAAGCACCTGTCCGATGTTCATACGAGATGGAACCCCAAGAGGGTTTAACATGATGTCTACTGGAGTGCCATCCGGCAGGTAAGGCATATCTTCTTCCGGTAAAATACGGGAGATAACACCTTTGTTGCCGTGGCGTCCGGCCATCTTGTCCCCTTCAGAGATTTTACGCTTCTGAACGATATATACACGTACAAGCTGGTTTACACCTGGAGGAAGTTCATCTCCGTCTTCCCTGTTAAACACTTTAACATCCAGTACGATACCGCCTCCGCCGTGTGGAACACGAAGGGAAGTATCGCGGACTTCACGTGCTTTTTCACCAAAGATTGCGTGCAATAGCCTTTCTTCAGCCGTCAGTTCCGTTACCCCTTTAGGAGTCACTTTACCAACAAGAAGGTCGCCATCTTTTACTTCCGCACCTGTGCGGATAATTCCGCGTTCGTCCAGATTGCGCAGTGCATCTTCCCCAACGTTAGGGATATCTCTTGTGATCTCTTCAGGTCCAAGCTTTGTATCGCGTGATTCTGATTCATATTCTTCAATATGGATAGATGTATAAACATCATCTTTTACAAGGCGCTCACTCATAATGATCGCATCCTCGTAGTTATATCCATCCCATGTCATGAACGCGACAAGAACATTGCGTCCAAGCGCCAGTTCACCAAGTTCCATAGAAGGTCCGTCAGCAAGGATTTCTCCTTTTGTTACACGGTTGCCTACAGCAACGATTGGGCGCTGGTTGTAGCAAGTTCCCTGGTTGGAACGGATGAACTTAAGCATTCTGTATTTATCAAGATCGCCTTTAACTTCCTGGCCATCCACGTTTTGAATGCGGCGAACCCAAACTTCGCGCGCTTCTACATGCTCAACAATTCCCTCATGCTTACAGATGACTGCAGCACCTGAGTCTTTACCTGATACATATTCCATACCAGTACCAACTCTTGGCGCTTCCGGCTGCATCAAAGGCACAGCCTGACGCTGCATGTTCGCTCCCATTAGGGCACGGTTGGAGTCATCGTTTTCCAGGAATGGAATACATGCCGTCGCAGCAGAAACTACCTGTTTAGGCGATACATCCATGTAGTCAACACGGTCGCGTTTCACAACTGTGTTTTCCCCTTTGAAACGGGCTACTACTTCTTCGTCAAGGAATGAACCATCGTCACCAAGAAGTGCATTCGCCTGGGCCACTACATAGTTATCCTCTTCATCAGCTGTCAGATAGTCAATGCGCGATGTAACTTTCCCTGTTTCAGGGTCAATTCGGCGATATGGTGTTTCGATAAATCCGAAACGGTTTACCTTCGCAAATGAAGATAGGGAGTTAATCAAACCGATGTTTGGTCCCTCCGGCGTTTCAATCGGACACATACGCCCATAGTGAGAGTAGTGAACGTCACGTACTTCGAAGCCTGCACGTTCACGTGTCAGACCACCTGGTCCTAACGCAGAAAGACGGCGTTTATGTGTCAGCTCAGCAAGCGGATTTGTCTGGTCCATGAACTGGGACAACTGTGAGCTTCCAAAGAACTCTTTAATTGACGCAATAACAGGGCGGATATTAATCAGCTGCTGAGGTGTAATGGTATTTGTATCCTGGATGGACATTCTCTCGCGGACCACTCGCTCCATACGGGAAAGACCGATACGGAACTGGTTCTGCAATAGTTCTCCGACTGAACGAAGACGTCTGTTTCCAAGATGGTCGATATCATCTGTATCTCCTACAGAATGCAGAAGGTTAAAGAAATAACTGATTGATGCAATGATGTCAGAAGGTGAAATGTTTTTCACTGCTTCTTCAACGTAGGCATTGCCGATTACATTGATGACTTTTTCGCCATCTTCATTAGGCGCGTAAATCTTAATAGACTGAAGCAAGACTTCATCATCTACTACTCCGCCCAAAAGGCTTACGGTTTTAAAGCCGATATCCTTCTCAAGGTTAGGAATGATCCGGTCTAATGTGCGGCGGTCAAGCGTAACGCCTTTTTCCGCAATGATTTCGCCAGTTTCTGGATCCACAAGCGTTTCAGCCAGTTTTTGACCGAACAGGCGATTTTTGATATGAAGCTTCTTATTGATCTTATAGCGTCCAACATTCGCCAGGTCATAGCGCTTTGGATCAAAAAATCTTGAGACAAGCAAGCTTTTCGCATTTTCGACCGTTGGCGGTTCGCCCGGACGAAGGCGCTCATAAATTTCAAGTAGCGCTTTCTCTGTACTTTCAGTATTATCTTTTTCAAGAGTGTTGCGAATGTACTCGTTGTCTCCAATCAAATCGATGATCTCTTGATCAGAGCCGAACCCAAGTGCACGCAAAAGAACCGTAACGGGCAGTTTCCGAGTACGATCTATTCTGACGTATACGACGTCTTTGGCATCTGTTTCATACTCAAGCCATGCGCCGCGGTTCGGGATTACGGTTGCTGTAAAGCCTTTTTTCCCGTTTTTATCAAGCTTTCCACTGAAATATACGCTCGGTGAACGTACTAACTGGGATACAATGACACGCTCCGCTCCGTTAATAACGAACGTACCTGTCTCTGTCATAAGCGGGAAGTCACCCATAAAGACATCCTGGTCTTTAACTTCGCCTGTTTCTTTGTTTACAAGACGCACTTTCACACGTAAAGGTGCAGAATATGTAACATCTCGTTCTTTCGATTCCTCAACGGAATATTTTGGTTCGCCAAGGCTGTAATCAATAAATTCAAGCGACAAATTACCAGTAAAGTCTTCAATCGGAGAAATATCATGGAACATTTCTCGTAAACCCTCATCAAGAAACCATTGATAAGAAGAGGTTTGGATTTCGATTAGATTTGGTAATTCTAAAACTTCACTGATTCGTGCGTAACTTCTACGTTGGCGGTGTCGTCCATACTGAACTAGTTGACCTGTCAACTGATTCACCCCTCAAATCAAGCGTTATTGTTGCTAATAGCAATTTATATCATCTTATAAGAAAAGCTAGAGAGCGCCTGCCTATCGGCGACAAGCTTTAGACCCGAAACCGATGGCGCAAAGAGCAGCCGGCGAAGCGGCTTAGAAGCCGGGCTTTTCCCGAAAAGTGCAGGGACATTAGCCAAACCTCCATTCTTATAAGACAAAAAGAAAAAGGGTTTTCACTTCAAAAACCACATTTTCACAATACGACTATTATTTTGTTAGCATTCCCATTAAAACCAAATTTATACAACTATTAGATAAATTTAGTTATAAATAGAAATATAATATGTTGGCATTTTACAATACTATCATAGCAAAAAAGTCAAGTCAATCTTTTTTTGCTCTTAAAATAAAATAGCCTTTTTTCTTTTCTGCCGTCTCCACTTCGCCGAATAACTCTGTCAGCTTATCGATGGCAGAAGGCGCACCCTGCTTTTTCTGGATAACAACCCATAGTTCTCCTCCAGAAATCAGCGAATTAAAACTTTGTTCAAAAATATCATGAACAACCTTTTTCCCGGCACGGATTGGCGGGTTTGTCAGAATGGCAGCAAACTTATTGCCTTTTGTATTCTCAAGCCGGTCACTTTCATAGATTTGCACATTTTTAATGCCGTTCAGTTCAGCATTTTCCTTCGCAAGACCAAGCGCCCTCTCATTCACATCAATCATATGAACAGTCCGTTCAGGCATCAGCTTTGCTGCAGTCAGCCCAATGGGCCCGTATCCGCAGCCGACATCAAGAATGTTTCCTTCAGCTTCCGGCTGTTTAAAAGTCTCAATTAATAATCTTGAACCGAAATCCACTTCACCTTTTGAAAAAACACCATTATCTGTTTTAAAGCGGAATGAATACTCCTTTAGAGTATAGCTCCAGGTTTTAGGGCTGCTTTCAACTTTTTGCGTTTGGGAATAGTAGTGTTCAGACATGAAATCACCTCCAGGGAGAAATATATAAGAAGAAAATAGGAGAATCACATTTAAGTGGTTTCGAAGGAATTATATAGGATTGCCCGCTAAAAAGCAAAAAAGTTAAAGTTCTGATGTATATTTGATTTCAAAATAAAAAGCCCGCTTAAGCAGCGGGCTTTTCATAAATGATATTACTTAACTTCAACGCCAGCTCCAACTTCTTCAAGCTTAGCTTTAACTTCTTCAGCTTCTTCTTTAGAAACGCCTTCTTTAATAGCTTTTGGAGTGTTGTCAACAAGTTCTTTTGCTTCTTTAAGTCCAAGACCTGTGATTTCACGTACCACTTTGATAACTTTGATTTTTTGGTCGCCTGCAGAAGCAAGAACAACGTCAAATTCAGTTTTCTCAGCAGCAGCGTCTCCACCAGCAGCTCCGCCCATTACAGCTACAGGAGCAGCAGCAGTTACACCAAATTCTTCTTCAATTGCTTTTACTAAGTCGTTTAGTTCTAAAACAGTCATAGATTTAACTGCTTCAATGATTTGTTCTTTAGTCATGATAATGTTTCCTCCTTATTTGTGGTTTGAATCTATTAGTTTAACGCCAGAATTAACTTACGCGCCTTGTTCTTCTTTTTGATCTGCAACAGCTTTTGCAGCAAGAGCAAGATTGCGGATAGGTGCTTGAAGTACGCTGAGTAGCATAGACAGCAAGCCTTCGCGTGATGGTAGTTCAGCAAGAGCTTTGACATCTTCTACTGAAGCGACATTTCCTTCGATTACACCCGCTTTAATTTCAAGTGCTTCATGCTTTTTCGCGAAATCGTTTAGGATTTTCGCTGGAGCAACTACATCTTCTGTGCTGAACGCGATTGCGTTAGGTCCAGTTAAAGCTTCGTTTAAACCGGAAAGTTCAGCAGCTTCAGCAGCACGGCGAGTCATTGAATTCTTGTATACTTTGAATTCTACGCCAGCTTCACGAAGCTGTTTACGAAGTTCAGTAACTTCAGCAACAGTAAGACCACGGTAGTCAACAACAACTGTTGATAAACTTGATTTAAGCTTATCAGCAATTTCTTCTACGATTTGTTTCTTTTGTTCGATAATGCTGCTCATCCTTACACCTCCTGTAGAATTTCTACATTCATACCGTCCAATAAAAAACCTCCACGACTTTGCAGACATGGAGGAAGTATACAATAGCAAGAAAAAGCAATTCTATCGTAATACCTCGGCAGGAAATTAAGCTGGTAAGCACCTGCTGTCTACGGCACAAATGTTATTATATTTTAACAACAAAATACATATTACAGCATGTATTTTAGAATGTCAATTGTTATTATTTTACTGCAACAGATGAAGGATCTACTTTTACGCCAGGTCCCATAGTAGAAGTAACAGAAACGTTCTTCATGTAAGTTCCTTTAGCAGCAGCAGGCTTCACTTTCATCATTGTATCGAAAATAGTGTTGAAGTTTTCAACAAGCTTTTCGTCTTCGAAAGATACTTTACCGATTGGCACGTGGATGTTTCCAGCTTTGTCAACACGGTATTCAACTTTACCTGCTTTGATTTCGTTAACTGCTTTTTGAACGTCAAAAGTAACTGTGCCAGTCTTAGGGTTTGGCATTAAGCCTTTAGGTCCTAATACACGGCCAAGTTTACCAACTTCACCCATCATGTCAGGTGTAGCAACGATTACATCAAAATCGAACCAGCCTTGGCTGATTTTGTTGATGTATTCAGAATCACCTACGAAATCTGCTCCAGCAGCTTCTGCTTCTTTCGCCTTTTCACCCTTAGCGAAAACAAGAACGCGCTGAGTTTTACCAGTTCCGTTTGGAAGAACAACTGCTCCGCGGATTTGCTGGTCAGCTTTCTTAGGGTCAACTCCTAGACGGAATGCTACCTCAACAGTTGCATCAAATTTTGCAAAATTAGTTTTCTTCGCAAGTTCAATTGCTTCAGCAATTGGGTAAGCTTTTGAAGAATCAACAAGCTTCGCAGCCTCTGCGTACTTCTTACCTTTTTTAGCCATTTTTATTTCCTCCTTGATTGTGGTTTTAGCGGAATAACCTCCCACGATTAAAAGCGGAGGCGCCTCGGTCGAAGGCGCCTGCGCTAGACAGAACAAAGGTTGCGAGTGAAACAAAATTCAGCGTCGCAACCTCATCCCTAAATCTGCTTCATGCATGGATCAGTCTTCGATAACGATACCCATGCTGCGTGCAGTACCTTCAACCATACGCATTGCAGCTTCTACACTTGCAGCGTTTAGATCAGGCATCTTTGTTTCAGCAATCTCGCGTACCTTGTCACGCTTGACTGTTGCTACTTTATTACGGTTTGGTTCACCAGAACCAGACTCGATTCCAGCCGCTTTCTTAAGAAGAACTGCAGCAGGAGGAGTTTTCGTAATAAATGTAAATGAACGGTCTTCAAAAACCGTGATTTCAACAGGAATGATTAAGCCAGCTTGTTCAGCTGTGCGAGCGTTAAATTCCTTACAGAATCCCATGATGTTAACACCTGCTTGACCTAGTGCCGGTCCTACTGGTGGTGCAGGGTTTGCTTTACCTGCAGGGATTTGCAGCTTTACAAGTTTGATTACTTTTTTAGCCACGAGACACACCTCCTTAAAGTCCGTGATGTGGTAATAGGGAAATTTCCCTCCCACTCAACTTATAGTCTTTATATTAAGATAAAGAACTTTTAACTATTGTCCAGTCTCTTTGACCGAGACATACTGACCTTTGAAATATTATCACTTTTCAAAGGCAATTTCAAGTTTTTTTACAAAGATATATAAAAGTACTTTCACAGCAGGCTGCTTCTTACAGTTTTTCAATCTGTGAAAAATCAAGTTCAACCGGAGTATCACGGCCAAACATGTTAACAAGCACTTTAATCTTCGCCTTATCTTTATCAATATCTTCAATGGTGCCTGTGAAGTTCGCAAACGGACCTTCTTTCACCTGAACTGTTTCGCCGATCTCAAAGTTGATATCAAAGCGGGCTTCTTCAACACCCATGTGCTTAAGAATGTTCGTCACTTCTTCCGGCAAAAGCGGAGTCGGCTTTGAGCCTGAACCTGCTGAACCTACGAATCCAGTTACACCCGGAGTATTTCTTACTACATACCAGGAATCATCCGTCATCACGATTTCTACTAGTACATAACCAGGGAAGACTTTGCGCTTCACAACTTTTTTCTTGCCATTTTTCAATTCTGTTTCCTCTTCTTCCGGAACTACCACCCGGAAGATCTTATCTTGCATTCCCATCGATTCAACACGCTTCTCCAGATTGGCTTTGACTTTATTTTCATAGCCGGAGTACGTATGAACAACATACCAATTCTTTTCCATTTATGAGGACTTGTTCGTCCTTCCCTCCCTGTATTCAACAATTTATTATTTTTGACCAAATTAAAAAACCCGTTTCCGGGCTTTGCAAATGTTTCCTGTGTTATTCTCCATTATACCATGGAAACTCAGGGGTTATTCAAGAATTAAACGAATCAATTCAGAAATTCCCAGGTCAATCACTGCAAAAAACAGAGCGAAGAACGTAACTGTAGCAAGAACGGTAACAGTATAGTTTGTCAGCTCTTTGCGTTTAGGCCAGCTGACCTTTTTCATTTCCCGGCCAACTTCACGGAAAAAATTCACGATGCGCTGCATTTCGTAACCCCCAACTTTCAAGAGATATATCCTTTAACAAAAAGCGAAAGCGGCTTCAAAACCAGACCAATCTTCCTGTCTGCATAAAACGCTCTGGCTTCAGACTATTAAAAGAGCAAACTTCTTATCTATATAATCACTTTGTTTCTTTATGGATCGTATGAGCGCTGCATGCACTGCAGAACTTCTTCAGTTCCAGCCTTGCAGAATCATTTTTGCCTGCAGTGGAATAATTTCTGGAACCACATACAGAGCAAGCCAAAATTACCTTTTTAGTCATATTTCCACCTACTAAGTCACATTACGCCCTTAAAACTTTAACACGCACCCCAAAACATGTCAATAACTGCAAAAAAAGCAAGGTGTTGGGAAATTCTGTCTACAGGGAAAATTCACGCACTTCCAAATATCTTTCCAGCTTTCTCTTCACCCGCTGCAGGGCATTGTCAATCGATTTTACATGGCGGTTCAGTTCTTCGGAAATTTCCTGATAAGACTGCCCATCCAAATAAAGGGCAAGCACCTTTCGTTCAAGGTCACTCAGAAGCTCGGACATCTTCACTTCAATGTGATCAAATTCTTCCTGGTTGATAATCAGCTCTTCAGGATCCATTACCTTTGCCCCAGAGATTACATCCATAAGCGTCCTGTCCGATTCCTCATCATAAATAGGCTTGTCCAAAGATACATAAGAGTTCAGCGGAATATGCTTTTGGCGGGTCGCTGTCTTGATGGCGGTTATAATTTGCCTGGTGATGCACAGCTCGGCAAACGCTTTAAATGAGGACAGCTTGTCCTCTTTAAAATCCCGGATCGCCTTGTATAAGCCGATCATTCCCTCTTGTACAATATCTTCTTTATCTGCGCCAATCAAAAAATAGGATCTTGCTTTTGCCCGGACAAAATTGCGGTACTTATGAATCAGATAATCCAGCGCCTCACTCTCGCCCTTATGCACGAGCTCAACTATTTCTTCGTCCTCAAGCTGGATAAAGTCTATAAGATTTTCGTCGATTGTCTTGAAGTCAGCACTCACTAGGATCCCCCCGACCGTACAAGCATGGTTAGAAACATTATACAGCACGGTTTTTTCAAGCGTCAACCGCTCATTGGCCTCCTCTGCGCCATTTTTCAAAAATTTCTGCCACTTCATCACTGAGAGGTATCTTGGATACAGGCTTTTTCTGCTGAATTTTTTTTACTTTTTTTTCGATGCTGCTTTCAATTAAATTCATTTCATTGAGCAGCTCCCTTGCTGATTTTCTTAGGGCTCCCTGGCCAAATATAACCCATTGCTCTGTGAAATCGGAGGTTGCCACATGAACTTGGGTTTTAATATTGCTGAGATCGATAGCTAATTTTTCAATGCGTTCATCGGCCGTTTCATTATTTCTTGTAAAAATAACTTCAACCTTTGAATCCTTAAACTTTTTTTCCGTGCCCTTTACATAATGGGCATCAAACACGACAATCACTCTGTACCCGGAATATCCCTGGTACTCGGCCATTTTTTCAATCAGGCGGTCTCTGGCTGACGATAAATCCTTGTTTTTGAGCTCCCTGAGTTCTGGCCAAGCACCAATTATGTTGTATCCGTCAACAAGAAGGATGTCCATTTCTATCCCTCAAGCGGGTGCCGTTTCCGATAAACCTCATACATGAGCAGCGCAGCAGCAACTGATGCGTTAAGGGAAGTAACGTGTCCAGCCATTGGCAGGTTAATGAGGAAATCACATTTATCGCGAATCAGGCGGCCCATCCCTTTACCTTCGCTTCCAATTACAAGGCCTAAAGGCATCGTTCCATCCATCTGACGGAAATCTTGTTTCCCTTTTGCATCTGTACCGGCGATCCAGACGCCTCTTTCTTTTAATTCATCAATCGTTCTGGCCATATTGGTAACACGGACAACCGGGATATACTCGATCGCTCCTGTTGATGCTTTGGCTACTGTTGCCGTCAGCCCGACGGCTCTTCTCTTCGGAATAATGATCCCGTGTGCCCCGACTGCATCGGCCGTTCTCATGATGGACCCAAGATTATGCGGATCTTCTATTTCATCCAGCAGCAAGAAGAAAGCTGCTTCGTTTTTCTTTTCTGCGGCAGCAAACAAATCATCGATTTCTGCATATTGATAAGCAGCAACCTGTGCGATGACGCCCTGATGATTCCCCTCTGCCATCCCATCTATTTTTTTCTTGGGAACGAACTGGACCAGTACCCCGGCTGACTTCGCCAAACCGATTACCTGCTGCATCTGCCCGCTCTGCGAACCTTCTGCAATAAAAATCTTATTAATATCCCTCTCTGACTTTAATGCTTCAATAACGGGATTTTTACCGATGATAAAATCCTGGCTCATTTTGCCGCTCCTCCTTTCCTTTTCTCAACTAAATGTATGGATTCCAGAATCAGTTCTTCCATCCGCTCCTGTCTTTTTGACAAAAACAGATAGCCGATGAGAGATTCAAAAGCTGTGCTGTATCTGTATGTTTGGACATCTGTATTTTTCGGCACCGAACCGGACTTTGCGTTTCGTCCCCTGCGGACTACGGCCAGTTCTTCCTCCGTCAGCCGTTCAGAGTCAATTAATTCATGAATGATTAAGGACTGGGCTTTTGCAGAAACATACCGGGTTGCCTCCTTATGGAGAAAATGAGGCCGTACCCGTCCATTTTGAAGAAGATGGTGGCGTATGTAGGTTTCAAATACCGCATCCCCCATATACGCCAAGGCAAGACTATTCAATTGTTTTTCATCTACTGTGTTTTCATAGTGAAGCATTGCCTAGCCTCTTTTCCATCTGATTCCCTGCGGTGTATCTTCAAGGATAATATTCATTTCTTTCAGCTGATCGCGGATTTTGTCTGCCAGTTCGAAATTTCGCTCTTTTCTGGCCAGCTGCCTCTGCTCAATCAGCTGTTCGATTTCTTCATCCAGAAGGTCAGCATTTGTTTCTTCAAGAGAAAGGCCCAATACATCAAACAGCGTTTCGAATTCTTTCGTGAAAGCATCAATCACTTCAACTGATGTGTTTTTCTCCATCAGATAATAATTCGCAAGCTTAGACAGTTCGAACAGTATAGATACGGCATTGGCTGTATTGAAATCATCATCCATATCATGTATGAACTGTTTATGAAGACCTGAAATTTTATCCAGCCACTCCTGATTATTATCAGTCAGGTTCACACTTGCTTCTTTGCGGTGCTGCAAATTGTGATAAGACGTTTTAATGCGCTCCAGCCCTGTACGGGTATTTTCCAGAAGCTCATCACTGTAGTTGATTGGATGTCTGTAATGTACGGACAGCATGAAAAATCTTAGTACCTGCGGGTCATGCTTTTGGATAATGTCATGAACCAGAACGAAGTTCCCCAGTGATTTAGACATTTTTTCGTTATCGATATTAATATAGCCATTGTGCATCCAATAGCGGGCAAAGGTTTCTCCTGTCAATGCTTCCGACTGGGCGATCTCATTTTCATGATGCGGGAAAGCCAGATCCTGTCCGCCGGCATGGATATCAATCGTGTCCCCCAGATATTTCTTTGCCATAGCCGAGCATTCAATATGCCATCCCGGCCTTCCTTGCCCCCAAGGGCTCTCCCACGCGATCTCCCCTTCCTTCGCTGCTTTCCAAAGAACAAAGTCAAGAGAATCCTGTTTCTTTTCCCCGACGGCAATACGGGCACCGACCCGAAGCTCATCAATGGACTGATGGGACAGTTTTCCATACTCATCGAACTTACGGGTATGGTAATAGACATCCCCTTCTGATTCATACGCGAAGCCTTTATCAATCAATGTCTGGATAAACTCAATAATAATATCGATGCTTTCTGTCACCCTCGGGTGGACATCAGCCCTTCTGCAGCCCAGTGCAGATACGTCTTCGAAGTAGGCATTAATGAATCGTTCCGCGATACTTGGAACGTCTGTTCCCAGTTCATTGGCCACGCGGATCAGCTTATCATCCACATCAGTAAAGTTTGAGACATACTGAACATCGAAGCCGCGGAATTCAAGATATCTGCGTACTGTATCAAATACAATCGGCGGGCGCGCATTCCCTATATGGATATAGTTATAAACGGTGGGACCGCACACATACATTTTCACTTTTCCCTCTTCTATGGGAATAAAATCTTCTTTTTGACGGGTAAGTGTATTATAGATTTGAATGGCCATGAACCTGGCTCCTTTCTTTCCTCAACGTTTCGACTTCGCCTTTTAATTCCTGCAGCTCCTTCTCCAGTTCCTTAAACCGGTCTGCAATTGGATCGGGAAGATCACAATGATTTAAATCCTTGCTAATTTTCACACCATCCCGGACTTTCACTCTTCCTGGAATGCCGACTACTGTTGAATTGGGCGGAACCTCATGAAGGACAACTGAGCCGGCACCTATCTTAGAATTCTCCCCAATTGTAATGGATCCCAAAACCTTCGCACCGGTCGCAATCAGCGCATTGTCCTTAATAGTAGGATGCCGCTTGCCTTTTTCCTTCCCGGTTCCCCCCAGTGTCACACCCTGGAAAACAGTTACGTTATCGCCGATTTCACAAGTTTCCCCGATGACAACCCCCATGCCATGGTCGATGAAAAAGCGCCTGCCGATCTTTGCTCCCGGGTGAATTTCAATTCCTGTGAAAAAGCGGCTGATCTGGGAAACAACTCTTGCAAGAAAATAAAACTTCCGCTTAAAAAGCGCGTGGGCCACGCGGTGCGACCAGACAGCATGCAATCCTGAGTACGTTAAAACTACTTCCAAATAACTTCTTGCTGCCGGATCCTGTTCAAATACCACTTCGATATCTTCCTTCATTCTTGCAAACATAGTTCATTTCCCCTCCCGACATAGGTATCAATCTCTATTTTTATTTTTCTAAACCTTTTCCCCTATAACATTTCTCTGCCCATAAAAGCAGGTTTTAAATATAAAAAAGCGCCTCTGCCCAATCGGACAGAGACGCTTTATGCGCGGTTCCACTCTGTTTAGGCTTCAGAAGCCTCAACTTTACTTGTTAACGGATAAGTTCCGCTCAAATCTACTAGGAAGCAGGGGGCATCCGTTCAAATTGAGGCTCTGAGGCGCACTTCAGAAAAAGGAGAGGCTTAAACCACTTTCAGCCGGTGATGGTTCTCTCTAAAAAAGCATCTTTTTTCTTACTTTTCCTCTTCAACACTTTTCGATATAGAATAATTTACTTAATACTATATTACATTTTCTCCAAGATGTTAACCAATAATGCTCATTAATCGAGTTTTTACTTTTTCTTTTCCTAAAAGCTCGATTGCCTGCGGCAGATCCGGCCCATGGGTTTGGCCAGTAGTAGCTGAACGGATTGGCATGAACAGTTTCTTGCCCTTGTGGCCTGTTGACTTTTGCACAGCCTTCATGGCCGCTTTAATTCCATCCGCTTTGAACTCTGCCATATTGTCAATTTCCTGCAGGAACGCAGACAGCACTTCAGGAACTTGCTCTTCAGCCAGAACTTCATTCGCTTCTTCATCAACTGTCATTTCTTCTGTAAAGAACAGCTCTGAAAGCTCAGCAATTTGAGCGCCAAAGCTCATTTTTTCCTGGTAAAGAGTAATCAGGCTTCTAACCCAATCTTCATTTTCCTGCTGCCAGTTTTCACTGATCTTCCCTGCCTTTACCAGATGAGGGGCTGAAATGGCCACCAGACGGTCCTGATCAAGCTTTTTCATGTACTGATTATTCATCCATTCAAGCTTCTGCTTATCGAAAAGGGCAGGGGATTTTGATAATCTGCTTTCATCAAAGATATCAATGAATTCTTCTTTGGAGAAGATTTCTTCCTCGCCTGCAGGAGACCAGCCAAGCAAAGCAATAAAGTTAAAGAGCGCTTCCGGCAGGTAGCCGAGCTCTTCATACTGTTCAATGAACTGGATAATTGTTTCGTCCCGCTTGCTCAGTTTTTTGCGGCTTTCATTGACAATCAGCGTCATATGGCCAAACGTCGGAATGTCCCAGCCTAATGCTTCGTATATCATCTGCTGTTTGGGCGTATTGGAGATATGGTCATCCCCGCGCAGGACATGAGATATTTTCATAAGGTGGTCATCTACTGCTACAGCAAAGTTATAAGTAGGAGTGCCATCCTTTTTGACAATGACAAAATCACCAAAGCCATCAGACTCGAATGACACTTCGCCTTTTACCATGTCATTGAATGTCAATTCCCTGCCTTTTGGCACTAGAAAGCGGATGCTGGGCTTTCTGCCTTCTGCTTCCAGTGCAGCTCTTTCATCCTCTGTCAGATGACGGCATTTCCCTGAGTAAGCAGGAGTGTCGCCTTTTGAAGATTGAGCTTCACGCTCAGCTTCCAGCTCCTCTTCCGTACAATAGCATTTATAGGCATGCCCTTTGTCGAGCAATTCCTTGTAGTATGTTTCATAGATATGATTTCTTTCAGATTGGCGGTATGGGCCATATTCGCCTTCCTGGTCGATGCTTTCGTCCCAATCCATGCCAAGCCATTTTAAATAGTGAAGCTGGCTTTCTTCACCGCCTTCAATATTCCGCTTCTTATCTGTATCCTCAATGCGGATGATGAATTTTCCGCCTTTGCTTCTTGCAAACAAATAGTTGAAAAGCGCCGTTCTTGCATTTCCGATATGCAAATGTCCAGTCGGACTCGGAGCATAACGGACGCGGATTTCATTTGACATACTAACTGCCTCCTTAAAAATCTAAATCTGTTGAGTTTTTCGTCTCACCAGTAGACTGCATAAGCTATATTTTATCACTCAGATTTTTCTTCTGAAAGGTAATTTTACTGGTTCTCTTTCTTTTTCAGCAAAACAGCGGCCTGGGAAGCGATTCCCTCTCCCCGTCCTGTAAATCCAAGTTTTTCTGTAGTTGTTGCTTTCACATTGATATTTTCTTTTTCGGTTTCAAGAAGCTCTGCAATCCGCTCCTGCATTTTTCCGATATGAGGAGCCATTTTCGGCTTCTGGGCAATGATGGTGCAGTCTGCATTGACCAGCTCATATCCTTTTTCTTTTACGATTCCCCACACATGCGCAAGCAGCTTCGCAGAATCGGCATCCTTGAATTCAGGATCGGTATCAGGAAAATGCCGCCCAATGTCTCCTTCCCCAATTGCCCCAAGGCAGGCATCGGCCACTGTATGCAGCAGGACATCTGCATCCGAATGCCCCAGCAGCCCTTTCTCATATGGTATTTCAATACCCCCGATAATCAGCGGGCGTCCTTCTGCAAACTGATGAACATCAAAACCTTGTCCAATCCGAAACATGATACAATCTCCTTTACATATGGCTTCTTTTCTTTATAATTGCTTCCGCAAAATAAATATCTTCTGGCGTAGTCAGCTTAATATTATCGTAACTTCCCTCTACAATCACCACTTCATTGCCTAACCGCTCCACGAGGCTGGCATCATCTGTTCCTAAAAAACCGTCTTCCTCGGCCTTGCGGTGTGCATCAAGCAGAGAAGAGAGACGAAAGGCCTGCGGTGTTTGAACAGCCCACAGACAGGAGCGTTCAAGTGTTTCTGTAATCAAATTTCCGTCGGCTTTTTTTACGGTATCCTTCAGCGGCACTGCCAGAACAGCCGCTCCTTTTTCCCGGGCTGCTTTCACTAGCGGCACCAGTAACTCCCGGGTAATAAAAGGGCGGGCAGCGTCATGAACCAGCACCACATCCTCACCTGAAGCTGCTTTGGCCGCATTATAGACGCTATGCTGCCTTTCCTTCCCGCCTTCTACCATAGCAGTCACTTTCGTAATATGATACTTTTTTAACAGAACCTGCATTTCTTCCTCATCCTGAGGATTAATCGCCAAAAAAATGCCTGTGCACTCCGGGTCACTTTCAAAAACTCTTAACGTATGTATAAACACAGGGACATTCCCGATTTCCAGGAGAAGCTTATTCTTTCCCGCTCCCATTCTTTTCCCCTGCCCGGCTGCAGGGAGAATCACTTGATAATTCATATAATGGCTCCTATCTCCTAAGAAAAGCGCAAGCGCCTTGTCCACCCCCGACAAGCACAAGACGAGACTTTTGAAAAGTCGACCTTTGCTTTTTTGGGAGGATCGGCTTGTGACCTCGAGGGGGCAGGCGCTGGAGCTAGACAATTCTCGAAGTTCAATGTTATTTCTTACCTTCCTAAAAAAGCAGGAAAAAGGCAGGGAAAACAATCTCCCTGCACGCTCTGTCCTACTTTCTATCATACATTATAAGGCTTTTTCCAAAAGCTTGGGTTTTGCAAAAATCATTCTTCCGGCTGAAGTCTGCAGTACACTTGTGACAAGAACATCAATATGTTTGCCAATATAATTTCTGCCTTCTTCCACAACGATCATCGTTCCGTCATCCAGATAAGCAATCCCCTGATTCTGTTCCTTGCCGTCCTTAATAACCTGTACCTTCATTTCTTCTCCTGGAAGCACAACGGGTTTGACGGCGTTGGCCAGGTCATTAATATTGAGGACTGCTACTTTTTGCAGTTCACAAACCTTGTTTAAGTTAAAATCATTGGTCACAACGACACCATTCGTTAGCTTAGCCAGCTTCACTAGCTTGCTGTCCACCTCTTGGATTTCTTCAAAATCGCCTTCATAGATTTCTACATTAATGGAAAGTTCTTTTTGAATCCGATTTAAAATATCCAATCCTCTTCTGCCGCGGTTGCGCTTTAATACATCTGATGAATCAGCAATATGCTGCAGTTCTTCCAGTACAAACTGCGGAATGACAATCGTGCCTTCCAAAAAGCCTGTCTGGCAAATATCAGCAATGCGGCCATCGATGATAACGCTTGTATCAAGGATCTTAAGTGATTTTTTAGGTGCAGCTTCAGGCTCAATCTCTTCTTCACTGCTCTTCTTCTTCTTGCTTGAAAATAGACTTAAAAGTTCATCCCGCTTTTTAAAGCCAACCTGAAACCCAAGATAGCCAAACAGCAGCGTCAGCACAATCGGAGCTACGGTATTCAGAATCGGGACCTCAATCGCATTTAGGGCATATCCGATTAAAAAAGCAATGACTAATCCAAAAACCAGGCCGACACTTCCAAAAATAATATCTGTTATAGGTACTTTTACCAGTGATTCTTCTGCCCATCTCACGAAATTGACGACATGATCAACCGCCCAAAAAGTTAAAAGATAAAAAATAATAGCACCTAAAATGGCGGACACATATGGATTATTTAAAAGAGGAATGTCATCTAAACTGATTAATTTTAATAAGTCAGGAATCAAAAATATACCCAGCGTTACTCCGATAATAAGGAAGCATGCCTGTACAATACGTTTTAACATTCCTTCACCTCCTTTTAATCATTATAAACAAATTCACAAAATTGAAACCTTGAATCTGGGAGATTTTCAATTTTATCCTTAAAATTATTTCACGATAGTAAAACAACGCACTTAAATCTGCTTAAATTTTTACTTTTACACACTTTAAGGGTAGCACCATTGGCAATAAACTGTCAAATAATTAACTTACCATTTTAGCATAACCAATTACATAGTTCAATGGTCTCTTTATAGCTGACGGTCCGCAAAAACCTGCTCTTTTATGAGCTTAAGTCCCTCTTTTATTTTTCTGGCCCTTACTTCCCCGATTCCTTCTACTTCATCGAGCTCCTCTACTGTGGCTGTGATGATATTTGGAAATTCTTCAAACCGATTAATCAGATTATCGATAATAATTGGTGGGAGTCGGGGAACTTTATTCAGCATGCGGTAGCCGCGCGGGCATTTGAATTCTTCCGTATGAATATACCCGTTGTAGCCAAGAAGCTTGAGAATGACAGAGTCTTCGAGCATTTCTCCTTTTGAAAGCTCCTGAAGCTTAATAAGTGCATCCCTGGAGTCGATGTCCCTTGATTGAGCATAGTCTTTTATAATCCATTCTGCTTCCCGTTCAAGCTCCATCAGCAGTTCGTTCATCTGAAGCCGAATCAGCCTTCCCTCTGTGCCCAGTTCGCTTAAATAGGTGAGGAGCTCGTTTTTAATGCGCAGAACCATTTCGATATTATGAAAAACATGAAGGATATCGCTGTATGTAACAAGCTCTTCAAATTCCAGGATGCTCAGGTTGCCGATACTCTGTTCAAGAACGACCTTATATTTTTCAAGCGTCTGCACGGCAACATTCGCCTTGGTTAAAATGACGCCAATATCACGCAGAGCATAACGGGAATGTCCTTTATAAAGGGTAATGACATTGCGCCTCTGGGAAATGGCAATCACTAATGCGCCTGTTTGCCGGGCAACCCGTTCTGCCGTCCGGTGCCGCATACCCGTTTCGGTAGAAGGCACACCCGGATCAGGAGCCAGCTGGGCGTTAGCTATTAGAATCTTATTTCCTTCTTCATTTAAGATAATGGCTCCATCCATCTTGGCAAGCTCATACAAATAGCTAGGCGAGAACGGGCAATTAATTTGGAATCCTCCATCAACAAGGTTACTAAGCTTTTCTTTTGATCCCAAAACAATCAGCCCGCCTGTATTGGCGCGAAGAACATTATCAATCCCTTCCCTGATAGGCGTACCAGGAGCCATGAACCGAAGGATTTCACTCATCGTTTTTTCGCTCATTTTTTTAGTCTCCATCTTTATCCCCCTAACGCAGCCTTTAATGCTTCACCGACGGAGCTTACTCCGATTAGTTCAATTCCTCCCGGTGCGCTCCAGCCGCCAAGATTGTTCGCCGGCAGGATAACCCGCTCAAAGCCCAGCTTGGCTGCCTCCTGCACTCTTTGTTCTATTCTTGATACTCTCCTGACCTCACCTGTGAGGCCTACTTCACCGATAATGCAGTCTGTTGCCATTGTTGGCTTATCCCGAAAGCTTGACGCAATGCTCACAGCAATGGCCAAATCAATTGCCGGTTCATCAAGCTTCACTCCGCCAGCGACCTTTAGGTAGGCATCCTGATTTTGCAGGAGCATCCCGACTCGTTTTTCCAATACCGCCATCAGGAGCGGAACCCGGTTATGATCAATTCCTGTCGCCATTCGCCTTGGGTTTCCAAAGCTTGTCGGGGAAATCAGCGCCTGAATTTCAACCAGAACTGGCCTTGTTCCTTCCATGGATGCCACGACGGTTGAACCTGCAGCTCCCTGTGATCGCTCTTCCAGGAAAATTTCTGACGGGTTTGCCACTTCCTCAAGCCCAAGTTCCTTCATTTCAAAAATGCCCATTTCGTTTGTTGATCCGAACCTGTTTTTAACCGCACGCAAAATCCTGTATGTATGATGGCGTTCACCTTCAAAGTACAAAACGGTATCTACCATATGCTCGAGAAGTCTTGGACCCGCAATGGAACCTTCCTTTGTAACATGCCCTACGATAAAAATGGCAATTCCCTTCGTTTTGCCGATGCGCATTAGCTCAGCAGTACATTCCCGAACCTGAGAAACGCTGCCCGGCGCCGATGTCACTTCCGGATGAAAGATCGTCTGAATTGAGTCAATAATGACAAAGTCAGGATTCACTGAATCAATCGTTCTGCTGATTTCATCAAGGCTGGTTTCCGAATAAACGAGCAGGCTGTCAGAAGAAACACCTAAACGGTCAGCCCTCAGCTTCGTCTGGCGCATGGATTCTTCCCCTGATATATAGAGAACAGAATGCTTCCTGTTCGCCAGCTGTGATGACACTTGAAGAAGAAGCGTTGATTTCCCTATGCCCGGATCTCCTCCAATAAGAACAAGGGAGCCTCTTACAATTCCGCCACCAAGGACACGGTTTAATTCTTTTAAATCGGTATGTATGCGGGGTTCGCTGACTGTTTCAATGGATGTAATCGGTGTTGCTTTCGCCGCTATGGCCGATCCCTGTGAATGAGCAAAAGCACCTCTTCTCGTTGAAGCAGGCTTCTCCACCTCTTCCACCATTGTATTCCATTGTCCGCACCCCGGACATTTTCCCATCCATTTAGGTGACTCATAGCCGCATTCCTGACACATGAATTTCGTTTTTCTTTTAGCCATACTTCTTCCCCTCTCTGTACATTCATTCCAGCCGCATTAAAGGAAATCTTAATATTACCGGCCTTGCGTGAAAGAACCAGCGATGACAGAAGTACGGTTAACTTCCTATTCCCTTTTTTAACGGGTCTTAAAATGTTTTTGTCCAGTTATCTTTTTCTATCTTAAAATTAACATAAATCGGCAGAATAAACCTCTTTAAAGGCTGCCAGCATGATATGTCTGAAAGAGTGCAAAAAGGTACACGTATAACAGGGACGTGTACCTTTTTGCTGTGTAAAATCTTTTGATGCTATTAAAGCGGGAAAGCCATCGAGCAGAATTAAGTCTGAACGTAACGTCCTGCAGGATTAATCAAACAATCAGCGGGAATTAAGTCCCCACTGATTGAAGTCATCTTATTTCTGAAGATTTGGCGTCCCGCTTGGTTCAGCCGTTTTCACTACAAACTCTCCATCTTTCACATCGATTACCACGCTTTGCCCGGTTAGAACCGTTCCTTTTAACAGTTCTTCGGATAAGCGATCTTCAATATGCTTTTGAATCGCCCTGCGGAGCGGACGTGCTCCGTATTCTGGATCATAGCCTTCTACCGAGATTTTTTCTTTGGCTGCATCCGTCAATTCCAGTGTTATATCCTGTTCCTTCAATCGTTTCGTTAAGGTGTCAGACATAAGTGTAACGATTTCCTGAAGATGCTTTTTCTCCAATGCATGGAAAACGATGATTTCATCGATACGGTTCAGGAATTCCGGACGGAAGGACTTCTTCATTTCTTCCATTACTTTTCCTTTCATATCTTTGTAATCCTGTTCACCATCCTGGATGTTAAAGCCAACGTATTTGTTCCGCTTAAGTGCTTCTGCACCTACATTGGATGTCATAATCAGAACGGTATTGCGGAAATCGACGGTTCTGCCCTTAGAATCTGTTAATCTTCCGTCTTCCAATACCTGTAAAAGAATGTTGAATACATCAGGATGAGCCTTTTCAATTTCATCCAGAAGCACAACAGAATATGGTTTTCTGCGGACCTTTTCGGTTAACTGTCCGCCTTCTTCATATCCTACATAACCCGGAGGCGAACCTACCAGACGGGATGTAGAGTGCTTCTCCATGTATTCTGACATATCGATGCGGATCATCGCATCCTCGTCACCGAACATCGCTTCAGCTAATGCACGGGCTAACTCTGTTTTACCTACCCCTGTCGGCCCAAGGAATACAAACGAGCCAGATCGGAAGAGCGTCGTGTAG
>NZ_CAXQGS010000036.1:0-6666 GCF_964223445.1 Cytobacillus sp. | reverse complement strand
GTGTGGAAGTAATCCATGGTGGTGAAAACGAGGAAAGTCATCGCATGAAAAACCGAAAAAGCATTTTTTCGGCAAAAGTGTAAAAAGGAAACGAGCAAAAAGTGTAAAATTCGACTTGACGTCTACACCTTTACCACGATATTCTGGGATAAGGTAAAATAAGTTAACATATCCAACCCTCATGCTATCAAATGCCTTAATTTGCAACTCAACTTGCCCCACTGGTTTACCATTGTTTTCTACAAGAACAATACCGCCTGGAAATTTCACAAGCCTATCTTCAATCTTTTTTAGGTAACTTTCGTTATCTCCAAATAAATTATCGTCACCAAAACTGATTACATATGAATCTCTTCTGAACTTAATTATCGTTTTTGAATCTTTTGATAGGTCAATGCTACGAAAGGAAATCAATGTGAATCCCAACCCTTTTAAGAATTCTATTATTTAATATTCGACATAAACAATCTATCAGTCCTTCTTCAATAAACCTTCCCCTTTTATCGAATAAGAAAAAGCAATGCTTATTTGGGCATTGCCTGCTTTCCTTCTGGGCTGTTAAATAATACTTAATTCTAAATATTCGTCAGCTTCCTTAAACCCAAACTTCTTATATACAGGTCTTCCCATATCTGATGCACCAAGCCAGATTCTTCGTATACCAGATAACTTGACCTCTTCAACTAATTTTGATAATAGATGTTTTGCAATGCCTTGACCTCGGTAATTTTCGTTAGTGTACATATTTGCAATATATGCCTTTTTTCCAGTTTTATTGGTATAGCTGGGTGGGAAATCATAAAAAATTACTGCACCACAAGCTATAATTTCATCATCATCTTCTACAAGCCATTGGATAAGCCTGCCCTCACTTAACTTATCTTTAAAGAAAACTGATAGTTCCTTATCAATATCAATACTTGGTTCTAACCCCTCATCAACTAATTGTTTTTTTCTTAGCTCAACCATTTTTTCAATATCGTTCAGGTTTGCTCTACGATATTTCAACATCTTATCACTCCTAACGATGAATTGTATTCTTCATTCTTAATTATAAATCCTTCTTCCATAAACCTGCCCCTTTTATTCAACAAAAAAAGCCGCCTGGTTTGGCTGCTGATGTTGAACAAAAGTACCTGTTAGTTCAACAAGGACCGTGAATAATTTCTTTATTTCTTCGACACCTTAACAATTTTAAATAATAAAAATCCCAAACCTAACATTATAGCTAATAATAATAACGGAAACAGGATATTTGAAATCACCAACTTCTCCTCCTGAGATTATTTATATCTAAGTTAAATTTTACTATAAAATCCCATTGTATTGTTAATGGTTCTTGTGCTAACCTGCCCCTCTTGTTGAATAAGGAATTCAGCAAAAAGTGGCGATATCCTCTGCTTCTAATAAATTCACAATAGGCATCCAATAACACTCACGCTCTCTATGGCCACATGAGTACAGTTATTTAGTTTAATCAAATCCACTAACTGTGAATATTCTTGTCTTTTAAATGATGAATACCCCTAATTCTACCTATTTTTTCAACATGTATCATTAAGGACCTAAACTTAAGGCGGTTCCAGGCACCGGAATTTTTTCTGCCTGTTCAAGTGGAATAAAATGAATCCTTCTAATTCCCTATATAACCTAGTCTTTCATGACCTTCCTCTTATATACAGTATAATTATAGATTGGTATATTCAAATTATTCAAAAAATGAAAGGAGTTCCAAATGGAAAAGTGGTATAACAAATTTATATTTTTCTTCACTGCTCTAGTATTGGCTTTGGGGCTATACGCAGCTCCAGCAGGTGCTGTTTCTAATTTAGCGAGCCCCGTCGCTGAAAGAGTTTTATCTGCTGAGATTGAGGAAGCGACGATATTTGAATTGCAGCATGCGATGCAGAAGGGGGAGCTTACCTCTGAGGAATTGGTTCAATTCTATCTCAACCGAATTGAGGAGTACGATGACAGCATTAACTCCATCATTACAATTGACGAAAATGTATTAGAAGAAGCGAAACAACTAGATAAAGAGCGTAAAGCTGGAAAAGTTCGGGGTCCCTTGCATGGAATTCCGGTTATATTAAAAGACAACTATGATACATATGATATGCAAACTACTGCAGGATCCCTTTCACTTGAAGGTTCCATCCCACTAAATGATGCCTATCAAACAAAAAGATTAAGAGATCAAGGTGCTATCATCTTAGGGAAAGCAAACCTGCATGAATTTGCTTTCGGATTCCAAACAATTAGTTCCCTTGGCGGACAAACCTATAATCCATATGATTTAACAAGATACCCAGGTGGTTCAAGCGGTGGTACGGCAGCAGCGGTAGCTTCCAACTTTGCCGCTGTCGGATTAGGGACAGACACTGGCGGGTCCATCCGAATACCTTCGTCCTTTAATAACCTGGTTGGACTTCGCCCTACTATGGGACTTGCCAGCCGCGATGGAATCATTCCACTTGCACTATCACAGGATGTTGGCGGACCGATGGGACGTACGGTTGAAGATGTGGCTGTCGTGCTCGATGCAATTGCTGGCTATGACCCAGCAGATCCAGCTACCGAAGCCAGTATCGGGAAAGTTCCAAAAACCTATACTCATTATCTTAAGAAAAATGGATTAAAGAAAGCTCGGATAGGCGTTATTCGCGACCTTTTTGGGAATGATCCTAAAGTCCATAAAGTGATGGATCAAGTGATTGCGGACATGGAGGCACTTGGAGCAGAAGTGTTCGAGGTAACCGTTCCCAGGCTTAGTCCAATTCTTTCTTATCCAAGCTTAAGCGGATACGAATTTAAATTTCAGTTAAATGATTATTTGGCTAGCCTTGGGCCGGATGCACCAGTAAGAACATTATCAGATATTATAGATAGCGGGAAATTCCATCCAAGCTTGGAAAGTGGATTAAAATCCCGAAATGAAAGAGAATCCTTGGAAAATGATGAGGAATACCAAGACATTGTTACCAATCGTCCTAAAATGGCAAGGGAAAGCTTACTGGCAACGTTTAATGAACATGACCTTGATGCACTACTCTATCCAACTTCGAGTGCTTTACCGGCACAGGTGGGCAAAAGCCAAGGTGCAGGGAATGCAAATCGCTTAAGTCCTTATTCAGGATTCCCTGCAATCACGGTTCCTGCTGGCTTCAGTGACAACGGCCTTCCAGTCGGGCTCGAGCTGCTAGGAAAAGAATTCGATGAGCCAACATTGATTAAACTGGCCTACGCTTATCAAGAAGGAACTAACCATCGAAAAGGGCCGGAACTAAAATAAGAACTTCTTAGAATGAGGTCAGTCCACTAGCGCTGCAAGTCTTGAGATAATAAAACAAGTTTTACATCATTTTTTGTAAAAAGGAACTCAGCAGAGTACTGCAGTTTTCTTACTTCAATTCTTTATTCTTATTCCAAATTTGGGCCCATCTCTTTATTTCCATAATCTAAGAATAGGGATCGCTTAAGCGATCCCCTTCTTTTAACATTAGCACCCGTTAAATAAGGAAAAGGCATCATTCTTAATTAATAATCGAATTTTAAGCTGCATAATTATCAGCTGATCTTGAACATACGCAACAAGGTATACTGCCCGTTAATCGAAAAGAGATCCCTCTTAGCTTTAAGTTTGACAAAAGATAAAATGATCATTAGGATTCCAAACGTGCAGATAATCTGCAATGTATACCCGCAGCCATAACACGCCGTTTATTCGTCTAAGATAGAAGCCTTTTGGAAAATCATCATCTTCGCACAGTATCTCCGAGCTATTGTAATAGACCCAGATGGAGCTTGAATTCCGGTAAAGTATTCCCCGAATAATCCTCTGGCTGATCCAGATATTCCATTCACAAATAAGGCCCCAGTTCAAGCGGACACAATCCCAAACCTAGATCTTCCGCTTTTTTAAAGATTTGAGCCGTAGTAGCTCAATCAGGGAAGCCTAGATCGCCTACCAGTTTTTCTCCATACTCATTCCCACCGAAAATCCCACAAAAAATAAGGCTGCCGAACCATTTCAGCAGCCTTAAATCCAATTTATTTTTTCAATGCTTCATACTGTTTCAGTACTTCTTTAGCAAGCTCGCCTGATTCTTCCAGTCCGCACACTTCTTTCAGCACAAGCAGTACTCCGTTGTCTTGAATCATTTCCTGGAGCTTTACCGCTTCTTCGTCTTCCCTGTTATCAAACAATAGTGCCGCAGCAATAGCTTTAGCGAGGTTTGTGTAAGATAAGCCTGCTTTTTGTGCCTGCAGTGACGGGCGAACCAGTCTGTCTTCAGGGCCAAGCTTTCTTATCGGCGAACGTCCTACTCTTGTGACACCGTCATTCAAGCGGGCATTTTGGAATCGGCCGATAATTTTATCAATATATTTTTGATGCTCGTCAGGATTCAGATCATATCGATGAGTCAAATAGGCCCCTGTTTCACCGAGTGTTGCCTGAACCTGCTTATAAATTTCTTCATCTGCAAGTGTCTGGTCGATGGTTTCTTTTCCGCCCAGATATCCGAAATAAGCAATGACGGCGTGTCCAGTGTTAACCGTGAACAGTTTTCTTTCGATAAAAGGCGCGAGCTCCGGAACAATTTTCATTCCTTCGATATGCGGAATGTCTTCTTTCGTTTCCACAACCCATTCATGGTACGGTTCAACAAGAACATCCAATGATCCGTGGTTGTTTTGGATTGGGACAATTCGGTCTACAGCGGAGTTTAGGAAAGAAACACCGGTTAGATTTACATCGCTGTCAAGATGCTCCATTATATAGCCTTTTAAAAGGTCAGTCGCAGAAATCTGATTTTCACATGCAATGACATAAAGCTGCTCGTTAATGCCTGCCTCTGCTCTTGCAGCCAGGCCTTTTGCAATTAATGGGGCAATCCGCGGAAGGATGTTAGGGCCGATTGCTGTTGTTAAGAAATCAGCCTGCTTAATGGCCTCTATTACTTCATTCTCCTGTTTCAGGTTATTCAATCCTGAAACATTTTCAATGGTCATGGATTCCTGTTCGTCTGCAGCCAGCAGCACTTGATATTGTTTTTCTTCGTTCAGCTGATTAATGATTTCGTCGGCAATATCCACAAAAGTTACATGGTAGCCTGACTGTGAAAATAGGGCCCCGATAAATCCTCTTCCAATGTTCCCTGCTCCAAAATGCACTGCTTGTTTCATCGAATCATTCCTTTACTGATTTATTTTAAAATGAGACTGCAGATATTCCGTAAAAATCGATTCCAGCTTCTTGTAAATCATGTCTTCATTAGCTGAAGAAAAAATTAGAATTGCTTCCTCTGTCTCAATAATATTTGTGCTGATTAAGCTTAAAATCTCCTGCTCTCTTCTGCTCAGCTCGAGTGGTGCCAGCATGAGCAGCAGGTTTTTCAGAAGAACATCACTCCCGTCCATCCCCTTCACCATGCATGGCTCGGGAAGATGGGCAATCTGAAAAATAAGTTCATGGACGTTTTTACTGCGGGCATGAAAGAGAGCCATATTGGTTTCAGGTATGCCAAGCCCGCCTTTTTGTTCCCGCTCCCTTAAGGATTGCAGGACATCTTCAGCATTAGCCAGCAAATGATCTCCTTCGGCATTCCCAAGCATTTTCCTAAGAATCTGCTCCTGGCTTTCTCCTCCATCCATCCGGTAAAAACGAAAGTTATGAATAAGAGACTCGATGCTCTCCTGGATATCTCTTACTTCCTCAAGCATTGCGGATAAAGTAAGGTTTCTCTGTTCAGCCTGTTTGATCCCATCCTCCGGCTGATATTCTTTTCCTTTGGTCAGGCTTCCAATATTGTTCTTCAAATAGTTTTTTATGGTGAGTATATTTTCATCGCTTAAGAGCGGATTCACCAATATGTACTCAGCATTTATAAAAGGAAGTCTGACTGTAGAAAGAATTAAATCATATTCCTTCAAATCAGCACCCTCTGATATTTCCTTCATCGACTTGATTTCGATTACATCAATCTCAGCTGCTTCTTTTTTCAGCCTGCTTTTTAGCATCTTGGATGTGCCGATGCCCGTCGGACAAATGACAAGCGCCTTAATGGAAAGATTCTCTTCCTGCATGACCAGGGCTGAGCCAAAATGAAGGACGATGAACGCGATCTCGTCATCGGAAAATTGATCAATGTCTGTAAATTCCTCTTCAAGGCTTTTTTTTACAGCCATGAACAGAACCGGATATTTTCGCATAATTTCTTCTTTTAGCGGGTTATAAGATTCCATATTCTGTTTCATTCGGAATATGGATGGCTCCATATGGGCCAGCAGTCCCTGGAATAAGGAAAAATCCTTGGTCAAATCCACATGCAGCTGTTCCGAAACAGATTTAATCACGTTTTTGATCATTTGGGCGAGCACAAGGCTGTCATATGGAAAAGCCTCGGCTCCGCTCAATTTGGTCCCTTTAAGTATTCGTGCGAGGTATAGGATATCCCCTTCTGAAAAACTGCAGTCAAATTTTTGTTCCAGCTTGCTTGTTATCTGCTGCATCAAACCGTATTCAACAATAACTTCCTTTTCAGGAAGGGTATCATTCTGATCCACAAAAAGCTGTTTTAGGGTCCTCTGCAGAGAAATGCTTACATGCAGCACAACCTCCAGGTATCCGCTATCAGCAAACCGGGCAGGTGCACCAGAAAAAAC
>NZ_CAXQGS010000035.1:0-7160 GCF_964223445.1 Cytobacillus sp. | reverse complement strand
AAATAGAAGGGGGAACTTGCAAATAGAATGGGGGAGTTTGCAAATAGAAGGGGGAACTTGCAAATAGGAAGGGGGAGCTTGCAAATAGATGGGGGTGCTTGCAAATAGGAAGGGGGAACTTGCAAATAGATGGGTTGAACCTGCAAATATAGTCTGAATTCATTAAATTTGGCGCGTTCGATTTCCAATAAGAGTACCCGAACGTGTGTTTTGCGAAAAAATTGCTGCTCACCAGGCATTATTATGGCAGGACATGAAACCTTCCGTCCAAAAAAATCGTAAAGTATCATAAAGGGGGGACTGGTTTTGAAAGAAAATAGCGGCAGGTTTGATTTTTACTCAGCCATCATTATTTCTGTAATTGCCATAATATTGATGATTCGAAACATGATAACGGGTATAGACTTCTTTTCCGTGACTAATGCTTTGGCAGTTTTTGCTCTCGTGGTTTCCCTCAGACATTTATATAATTTAACCATGTCATCCCAGAAAGGGGAATCTTCATGAATTTCTTAATCTTATCTCAAGCCGGATTTAATGCTGGCGATATCTTATTTCAGCTTTTGGCATTTGCCTTTTTACTGACGGTTCCAGCGATTATCGTCATTCTATTTTTTATTTTCAAAAGAAGAAACGACAGGCTGAAGCGTGTGGAGGAAAAGGTGGACCGATTATTAGAGAATAAGGGTGATTAGGGGGATATGAAATTTACTCTTTTTAACTCAATCCCTGATGCAGAAACTTTAAAAGGGATTTTAGAACTGCATAAAACCATTTTTGGCGAATCTGATCATTTAGTCAGCAAAATGAAAAGCAAACCCCAATTGCTGGTGCTGACGGCTATGGATGGAGAAAAGGTGCTCGGATATAAAATGGGGTATGCCATTGATCAGGGTACATTTTATAGCTGGCTGGGCGGAGTCGACTCTGATTACAGGAAAAACGGGATTGCTTCCATGCTGATGGAAAAGCAGCATGAATACCTAAAAGAAACGGGATATAAAGTGGTCAGGACGAAGACGATGAACAAATGGCGAAGCATGCTGATTTTAAATATTAAGCATGGATTTGATGTGATTGAAACATATACTGATGAAAAAGGTTTGCATAAGATAATGCTGGAGAAACGATTACATAACTGAGGCTGCCTAAAATGGGCAGCCTCTATTTATTTGTTTATGAAATTTTCATAATTGATTAAAAATTTTTATTCACCCTGTCTTTTTTAATGGTTAATTTCGATTTTATAAGTGTGATCTAATCGTAATTCCAAAAAGAATTTGAGGACGGTGCAAAAACAAGCGGGACGGATGTGGGGTTTCGTTCTCTTTGAGTTGGGGGACGCAGATAGGGGCACTAATGAGATAGAATCGTTCTCTTCGCAATATGGATAATGAACGGAACTAATCAAGCTGAATAGTACACTCAAATTTAGCAAACCGAAATTAAGCGCACTTAATTGTCACACTTATTCAACCTGTGACCAGAAAAGGGACAGGTTCACTGTCCCATCAGGTAGTTCTTAAATACCCCTCATTTTGAACATCTATATGAAACTTGATATCAGATTTCAAATTTGGATAGTAAATGGACCGCCAGTTTTTCAGCTCTTTTCGGTCAATTTTTGTGCGATACAATTGCCCCAAGCCCAGAATATCTGCTTCGCTTTCCTGGAGTTTGGCTAACATGCTGCTGAAACGGCTTGACAGGAGATGGCTCAATTCTTTTTTGATCATGGCACTGGATGTGTTTCCTCTTGTTTCGAGGACGACAACCTTTAGGTTTATTCGGCTCTGCAAAACTGGCTGCTTATCAGTCAAGTCAGTATGGTGGTCCATGGAGTTGCCGATAATCATGACACTTGCGTGATTCAGGACTTCAATTTGTCCATGGGTGCTTTCATTATTAAAAGCATTGAAAAGCAGGGTTTCATCATTGCTGATCTGCTCCACCATCTTTCCGTTTTTTATTACGGCAGAGCCGACTTGTTCGTAAGTTGTCGTTTCACCGGTAACAATCAGCGGGATGGCCACATCACGTGTATAGGAATGAATGCTGCGGTAGACTTCCCATATTCTTGTAAGGGCAATTTCCGGATTCCAGCCTGCATTTTTTTCGAAATAATCGAACATATTGGTTCCTTTAAGATTCTTTGATTCTGAAAGTATCGAAAAAAACTCATCCATGTTCTGGTCACAAATCGTGACTAGCGCTTTTGGGGATACTTCCCGTGATCTCATGAAACCGGCAATAATGTCCTTCATGCCTTCCTCAGCCGTTTTCCGCTCAACCATGATTACTTTTACATGAAGCAGATCTACGCTGGTTTCCATGTTACGGCTGATGACATCGACCGCGTGGGAAATGGTCTTCCCCGTACCAGATACAATCTTTACTTCCATCGACCCATCCACAGGTTCAGGGATTTTTAGAAAAACCTTGTATTGATCGTCTTCAATGGTGGAAATGCCAAGGACAACAGGAAGTGTCCGATGATTGATATCCCTAATGTCCCAGCAGCCGGTTAATGTCATAGCTGCCAGAAGCAGACAGACCGTAATAGGGGCTTTAGATTTTACATTAAATGGTTTCATCTTTACCCTTCCTCTTCATGCGGCGTCCAAAGAAAAAGATTGAAAAAGGAACTGCAATTAAAATGTAGAACCTCAGAAACGTATTCCACCAAAACAATTTCTCGACATCCTTCCAGTCCGGAATGAAAAAGCAGGAAATATAGACTGCAGCGGATAGAGCGAGCAACAATTTTACCGGTTTAATGGAAGGAAGGTAATGACTTAAGATTCGAATTGCTTTCCAGGACACAAGGGCAAGGTAAAGCATGATAAAGGAGATGAGGCTCAGCAGAAAAAACATCGTAACCCTGTCGAACATCAGCCAATTAATATTGATGGCATCCACGGCCACAACATATGGAAGGAAGGTTGTGGCCGAGGTGGCCTGCCCAAAAGTCAGCACCGGAATATAGACTGAAAAAAGGAAAAAGGGAATAAGGAAGGCAGCGGCCCATAAAATATATTTTCTTTCATAGGAGAAATAAGGCTGGACAAAGCCGAGAAACAGAAAGCCTCCAGAAAAAGCAAAAAAGCTTTCCAAGTATGTTCTTTTTATAATGAATCCGAGATCTGCATCTAAAGGAACAACGTACCTCCAATCCACGTTCTGAAAAGAAGTGAAGAAAATAAAGATGATGATGGGAAGAAATAAAAGGGATAGGAGAAGTCCTGTGCGAAAAATCGTTTCGACTCCTTTGGCTGCTATATAGGTTGAAATAGATATCAATAAGAGCATGATGGCCCATAAAGGAGTTTTTGATAAAAAGACGATGGTAATGATTTCGGCATAAGCCCGGAGCGTAATCAATAAAATCATGCTGAAATATAAGAAAACCGGGGCAATAAAAAGGATCGCTGTCCCTTTTCCAATTTCCGCATAGATGCGAATGATGTCTTTTTTCGGAAAAAAGCTTAATCCCTTCATATAAATAGTAATAAAAATGAAATGAATGATCACGCCAACCAGAACAGGCAGCCAGTGGCCCTGTTCTGTACTTGAAATCACATTCCCGGGATACATAAAGAAAATCAGGCCCAAATGACTGATGACATACATCAGCATGACATGCAAACTTTTATCCGCCATTGCTTTCATTCCCTTTTAAATTTAAGTAGAGATAGGATTTGCCGTAGGTATTGAGGCTTGCCAGGTAAGCGCCAACGAAAACCAAGCCGGCAACCAGCCCCAGGATGCCAAAAATCGCCGCCAGAAGCACAATGGCATATTTGAAAAGCCTAATGGAAACAGAATTTTGAAAGCCGACGATGGTTGAGTTGGCAATGGTAGTGGCGGCAAGAATGATGATCAGCAGATTGCTTACTAATTTTGCTTCAACCACTGCCTGTCCCAGGATGATTCCCCCAACCATTGTAATGGTGGGGCCAATGGATTTTGGCAGCCTTACACTGGCTTCCAGGATTAATTCCAGAATAAGCAGCATGAAGAAAATTTCTACCAATGCCGGATAAGGAACTCCTTCACGGCTTTGGGCAACTGATAAGGCAAGCTGGATCTGCAGGACTTCTGGGTTTACGGAAACCAGAGCCACATACAGCCCGGGTGTTATCAGCGTGATTAAAATGCCGATGATTCTGATTAACCGAATGGCTAACATGAGGGGCAGCGGAAAATTCCGGTCATTTTCAATAGCAAACATATCCCAGAACAGACTTGGAAGAATGAGCGCAAAAGGCAAGCGATCCACGAACAGAACAACTTTTCCTTTTTTCAGATTCTGAACCGCATGATGGGGCAACTCGGTCGTATTAAACTTTGAAATAGCATTCCATGATGGAAACCCCAGCATTTTGGCAAGCCCCTGCAGATCACAGGCTTCCATTTGGACGTTTTTTCCAATATGATCACGTATGCTATTAACCAGATTCATATCCGCTTGGCCGTCTATATACAGCAAGATTAGTTTGTTTTTGCGGCTGCGGCCAGCTGAAAAAGAGTCGATTCTGAGTTCGTCCGAGTTCACCAGTTTTCGGACGATGCCGATATTGGCATCGATTCCTTCTGTAAAAGAATCCAATGCTCCTTTAATAACATTTTCATTTGTTGGTGTATCAAACGAACGATCGAGCATAGCGGGTACAGGCTCCATAATGATAAAACGGGCGGTGTTTTCAAAATGGATAATCAGTTTTCCCTCATATATGGATGAAATGGCTTTCTGGACATCCCCTTCCATCACTTCCCCTATGGCCCGCCATAAATCCCCAGAAGGCTGATTCTGCAAAAGGATGCTCTCAGCGTGCTTGTGAAGCACCGTTCTCGTTTTGATAAAATCAATGAGTGTATTAAATCCCAGCAGCATAACGGCTGCATCCGCAAGAAAGTCCCTTTGAAGATGAAAATCGCCATTGTTCCCAAGCTCAGCCTTAATTTCATTAATAAATCGATCCATTGCGGGTTACCCCTTTATAAAGACATAAATATTATTAATTTTCGCTTTCTGGAAAAATTTATTCCTAAATACTTAATTTAGCGTTTTAACCCTCGGCTAAAACAAGAGGCAACTTTCGAACTTTGAACAAGAGTTCAGCCAGGAATTATCAAACCTCGAGAGGAATAATTAAAGTGGGAGGAAAGACAAATGAAAATTATCGCAGTGCACGAACATCCGCATTTAGTTGAGAGCGCAGTTCAATTTTTCTGGGAACAGTGGGGGAATGAGCAAAACTTCCGCTTTTATCAGGATTGCATGATCCATTCAGGGACATCGGGAGACGGCATCCCGAGGTTTTATGTTGGGATCGAGAATGAGGAAATCATTGGCACGTATGCACTAATCCGCAATGACCTCAATAGCCGGCAGGACTTGCATCCGTGGCTGGCATGTCTGTACGTTGATCCCAACAGCAGAGGGAAGAAGATTGGCTCCCGGCTGCTTGATCATGCTATTGAAGAAGCGGCGAAGCTTGGATTTAAAAAACTTTATCTCCAGACAGATCTGGAAGGATATTATGAAAAATACGGCTGGACGCATAGCGGAGAGGTTTACGGGGCGGACGGCGGGGCCATTAAGTTTTATGAAAAGTGTGCAGGGCTTCTGCATCATTGAATGAAAAGAAAAATTAAACGCCCAGGATTATCCTGAGCGTCTTTCTGAATGATTATTGCCGTTTTCCAAAAAACGTACCGGTCACTTCCTGTTCCTGGAGGGATAGAAGCTGGGAGACGGTAATGAATTCGTAGCCTTCTTTTTCAAGGTAGTTCAGCAGGTCCGGAAGTGCTTCAGCAGTTGGCTTATGGATATCGTGCATCAAGACGATGGAGCCTGGCACAGCATTGGCCTTCACGATTTTTTGAATAGCCGAGGCATTGAGTGTTTTCCAATCAAGTGAATCGACCGACCATAGAATAAGCGGTGTATGGGCCATTCCGGCAATTTTTTTCACATCTTCATTCATGGCCCCATAAGGCGGGCGGACGGTAGCAGGAAGCTGGCCGCTTGCTTCTTTGATTTTGCTGCTGGCTTCTTCCATTTCTTTGCGGATTTCTTTTTCTCCGAGGGATGAAAGGTCCGCATGGCTGTCACTGTGATTGCCGATTTCATGGCCTTCTTCAGCCACTTGGCTTGCGATTGCAGGATAGAATTGCGCCTGGCTGCCAAGCATATAAAAGGTAGCCTTTGCGTTATGCTTTTTTAGAATATCCAGTATAAGCGGTGTGACTTTCGGGTGTGGCCCATCATCAAAGGTTAGGGCAATATACTTGCCGTTTGGATCCAGCGGAGGAGCTTCTGGTTCCTTGACTTCCGGTTCAGGAAGCTGAATGTCTGGGAGTTTCAAGTGCTGGGCGATTTCATCCTTTAAGAGTGGACGAATCTGTTCGATTGGAATTTTCACTTTGACCGCTCCGGCTGCACCGGCCGCAATTTCATATTCGTTAAAATAAAGCGTGAAATTCTTGCCGCTCAGTGACCATTTCCAGCTCGACGGGTTTTCCAGCGCTTCGTCAAGCAGGTCATCAAATAAATAGCCCTGGAGTTCGTCCTTCTCGCCGATTTGTTTTTTTATCATCGCTCTGAGAGGCGTCAGGGACTCCTCATCCATACGGATTACATCGGCAAGCTGCACCATTTTCTGATTCGCAAGGTCGATAGTGAACGTTTTGACTGCCGCCTGCCCATTTGCGCCGCCGGTGTACTGGTAAGCTTCAAATACAAGGGTGTACATGGTATCGGAGACTTTTTTCGGCTCAGCCTTGATATTGAGATGGGCACGGAATTCTTCGCTGTCCAGCACCTGCCTGTTTGCCTTCACAAGTTCCAGGAAATCCCTTTCCTGAGTCTGGATCCATTCTTTCATGGGTTTGTTCAAATTCTCAATTTCAGTGATCGGAGTACTGATCGCTAGGGTATAAGATTTCGTTTCCTTTGTCCGGGTTTCAAGGTTTAATCCGGGGAAAGCTGCCGGGGAAGTGGTTTCTGTTCTGGAAAAAGCCTGCAGGCTGGTGTCAGTTCCAGAGCTGATGAAATAATAGATGCCTGCAATGAAGATGCTGAGTAATACCCATGATGGCCATTTTAACAGATCGGAAGAGCACACGTCTGAACTCAGTCACCTACCAGTATCGCG
>NZ_CAXQGS010000034.1:0-2757 GCF_964223445.1 Cytobacillus sp. | reverse complement strand
CAAATGTATCTTGAGCCCATATAAAAAAGATAGTGAAGCTCAGAATGACGAGTAAAGCTAGTGTGAAAAGCGAGATGAGTAGGATTTTTTTGTTTAGAATTTTTTTCATTATCATTACCGAATTATTTAAAATCCTATCTAGTAGAAATATATATACAATCTACTAATTAAAATTATAAATAATTTCCCTTTCTGGATTTTGGAAATTATTAACTTAAGTTATATAAAACTAACACTTGTATGGGGACTTAATTCTGAAAAAGAAATGTATATTTTCTTTTTACAATACGTCATATCAGACATATTAGGCTATGACTATGTTAATCGACGATAATTACTGTGATCAAGGCAATAACCCTCATACTGAAGCAGGAAAAAAGAGGGGTTTCATCAGGCTGATTCTGTTTGGATTACCGAAAGCGCTCTAAAGCAGATATTGCAGTAGAGCTGTGCTGGCCGCTTTAATCATGCCACTCCATCTATCTCCCATCTTTGAAGGCGGTTTTGCTGGCGGTAGTTCATTGTGATGCGGAATATAATTTCAGATTCTCTTTATGTACAAGTTTCTCCTACTTTTCATCCGCCAAGACAAGTCGCTTCAAGACAAACGAGTTTAGTTAGAGTGCAAGACAGGAAAACTACTACTGTATAAATAAAGTGAATAATCAATCAATAAAATATTTAATCAAGCGGTTGAAGGGGGAAGGACATTGAAAATCGCCATCTTATCTGATATTCACGAAGGGCTCAATCACAAAAAGACTGGAGCTGATATTGTCGGGTTGCTGAAAGAGTCGCTGGCACAGCATATGCCGGATGTCTTTATAATCAGCGGCGATATGACAGCGGGACCGGAAAAAAGCTTGGCACTACTAAAGCAACTGCAAAATGAATTGCCGGATCTTCAAATTTTATTTGTCCATGGCAACCATGATCTTTACCACGAGGATTCTACTAATGCGTATGAAAAACTGCTGGAGTTCAAGGGCAATCTGGGAAATGGCCCGGTTTCCTTGAATGAGGAATGGGTCGTGATCGGCGATGGCGGATGGTACGATTATACATTCGGAATAGAAGGGTTTACAGAGCAGGAGTTTTCAGCAGGCCGTTTCAATGATTTTACCTGGCCAGACAAAGCCTATGCACATTGGCCAGAGGATGATGTAACAGTAACCAATAAGTACTTGACGAAACTGGAGAGCTGGCTGTCGCATCATCAAGAAAAGAACATCATCCTGGTCAGCCATTTTGTGCCGTTTGCCCATTTTGTCCAAGTGAAAAAAGACCCTTCCTGGGATTTTTTCAATGCGATGATGGGAAGCAAAGAAATCGGGAAACTGGCTGAAAAGTATGGCGTCAAAAAAATGATTTTTGGTCATATCCACACCCGCTATCATGAAGAATTCAAAGGCATCGACTGCATCTGCAATCCGCTTGGTTATTATCCGCATGAATGGCGCAGCAATTCGGCTCAGGAAGAAATCAATTCGGCGTTGAAAATCATCGAAATCTGATGGATTGCCTATTTAAGTTTATGCACTTCTTTCCGAAGGTATAGGCAAGTAAAAGCTTATTGGAAAGGCAGGTCTATTGCTTATGGACATTTATACTATTGGCCATTCCAGCCATTCACAGGAATTTTTTGATGCGATGCTGAAGAAAACCGGAATCGAGCTTCTGGCTGATGTCCGGGCGTTTCCGGGAAGCCGCAAATGGCCCCAGTTTTCCAAGGATGAGTTTCCCGTGTGGCTAGCAGCCGAAGGGATCAACTATGAGCATTTCCCGAAACTTGGCGGCAGGCGCCGGAAGTCGAAGGAGGTTGAAGAAGACAGGAATGCCGGTTGGCGCAACCAGTCTTTTCATAATTATGCGGATTACACATTGACGGAAGAATTTCAGCAGGGCATCACTGAACTACTGGAAAAAGCGGAAGTCAAACGGGTTGCCTATTGCTGTTCAGAGCGTCATCCATCACGTTGCCACAGACTGCTCATCAGCAATTACTTAGCAGCGAATGGCCACCGGGTTTTTCACATTATCGATGGCAAAAAAGGGGCAGTGGACATCGTCGAGCACGAAGTGGGGATGTGGGGAGCCGAAGCCGTCGTAAACGACAAGGGCATAATAACTTATCCAGCAACTGGTTAAAGAGAAACTCCGACCAGCAAAATTTAACTTCCCGCAGTTTACTAGAAAGCGCCTTCTGTCACGAATAAGCTCAGCAGAGGGCCTGTGAAACCAAATCTGCACTTAACCAACCTATATTCGCAACAAATTTTTCGATGCAGCCATGGCATAGCCAGCACGACAATATCCGCTCATGTAATGTGGAAAAGATCATCCTATTCCTGGATGATCTTTTTTGTTCCGGACAAATCGATTCAGTGAGTGGATATGCAAAATACTTTTTTGAAAAATAGGTTTACGTGTCAGGAATTATCTGCAGTGACATAAGTAGAGGGGGGGGAAGAGAAGTCTGGTTATAGCTAACTTTTCCCCCTTTTTATTTATATATGTTTGGGCAAACCGATCAAATGGCTTTTGCAAAGGTTTCTAGTTTTATTAACTTTACGTAATTTTTACTAAATAACATTGACGCTGTAAAAGGCGTTCTGTAAGCTTGGATGTGTGAGAAGAAAAAACTGTAAATTAGAATAATTAAATCTCAATAATTTACAAAAGGAAACCCAGCAAATCAGCACTCCCTAGCTAAACGCTTTTACAAAAAAGGAGGACGACAATAAGATGGAAAACAGC
>NZ_CAXQGS010000033.1:0-22036 GCF_964223445.1 Cytobacillus sp. | reverse complement strand
AATACTCGATAATTGTTTTGTACACTTTTCCGCGCTGCTGAAGATATGATTTGGATAGGAATTCTCATTATTCTCTTGCTTTAACAATATTGAATGCAGCTTTTGTACCCAATCCCGGAATGGAATTAAACGGCGGGATCAAAGAATTCCCTTCAATGATAAACTCATTTGCGCTTGAGCGGTATAAGTCCACCTTTTGGAAGTTAAAGCCCCTTTCGTTCATTTCCAAAGCCAGCTCCATCACTGTTAATAGATTTTTTTCTTTCGTCGAGGCATCAAGTCCCTTTGCATTGATTTCTTCGATGCGCGCACGTATCGCCTGGGATCCTTTAACCATGGCATCAACGTCAAAGTCCTCTGCGCGGACAGTGAAATATGCTGCATAGTAAAGAAGCGGATGGTGCACTTTAAAGTACGCAATACGGACAGCCATTAAAACGTATGCAGCCGCATGGGCTTTAGGGAACATGTATTTAATCTTTTTGCAGGAATCAATATACCATTCCGGCACTTCATTCTTTCTCATTTCCGCTTCCATATCATCGCTCAGGCCTTTACCCTTACGGACCGATTCCATAATTTTAAAAGCAAAGGCAGGCTCAAGACCCTGATAGATTAAATAAACCATAATATCATCACGGCACCCGATTACTTCACTTAAGTTACAAATATTATTATGGATCAATTCCTGGGCATTTCCGAGCCAAACATCCGTGCCATGAGAAAGACCCGAAATCTGGACAAGTTCTGAGAAAGTTGTCGGCTTTGTATCTTCAAGCATCTGGCGGACAAATCGCGTACCAAATTCAGGTATGCCAAGTGTTCCGGTTTTACACATGATTTGCTCTTCTGTCACACCAAGCGATTCCGGCCCGCTAAAGATTTTCATTACTTCAGGGTCATCTGTCGGAATCGTTTTTGGATCAATTCCGCTAAGATCCTGGAGCATCCTGATGACGGTGGGATCATCGTGCCCCAGTATATCGAGTTTTAATAGATTATCATGAATTGAATGGAAGTCAAAATGAGTCGTTTTCCATTCAGAAGTCCGGTCGTCAGCTGGGAACTGAATTGGCGAAAAATCATAAATATCCATGTAATCCGGCACAACAATAATACCGCCCGGGTGCTGTCCGGTTGTCCGCTTTACCCCTGTGCAGCCCGAAGCCAGCCTGTCAATTTCGGCACCTCTTATTTGAAGATTATTATCCTGCTGGTATGCTTTGACGTAACCATAAGCTGTTTTGTCTGCCACAGTACCAATTGTTCCTGCACGGTATACATAATCCTCCCCGAATAGCACCTTTGTGTAGTTATGTGCTTTCGGCTGGTATTCCCCTGAAAAGTTCAAGTCAATATCGGGAACCTTATCTCCCTTGAAACCAAGGAAGGTTTCAAACGGGATATCATGTCCATCTTTTTTATATTTTGCTCCGCAGTTCGTGCAGTCTTTATCAGGCAGGTCGAAACCGGAGCCAACTGATCCATCATTGAAAAACTCGGATGTCTTGCATTCCGGGCAAACGTAATGTGGAGGAAGCGGATTTACTTCAGTTATTTCAGTCATCGTCGCAACAAAAGAAGAGCCGACTGATCCACGGGAACCAACAAGATAGCCATCATCCAGTGATTTTTTTACAAGCTTATGGGAGATCAGATAGATCACCGCGAACCCATGCCCGATAATACTCTTAAGTTCTTTTTCAAGGCGGGCTTCAACGATCTCTGGAAGCGGATCACCATATATTTTTTTTGCCATTCCGTAACTCATGCTGCGCATTTCTTCATCTGCGCCTTCAATTTTCGGCGTATACAAATCATCTTTTATCGGCTTAATATCTTCAATCATATCCGCTATTTTGTTCGAATTCTCTACCACAATTTCCTTCGCTTTTTCTTTGCCAAGGAATGAAAAAGCGTCAAGCATTTCATTGGTAGTCCTGAAGTGAACATCCGGGAGCTGATGGCGATTCAGAGGATTTGCGCCCCCCTGTGAATTAACAAGGATTTTCCGGTAAATTTTATCATTGGGATTCAGGTAGTGTACATTGCCGGTTGCGACTACCGGCAGATCAAGTTTATCTCCAAGTTTTACAATATTGCCGATAATCTCTTCCAGCGCTTTTTCATCTCTTACAAGTTCAAGCTCCAAAAGGTGTGCATAGACGGCTTTTGGGTGCACTTCAAGATAATCATAGAATTGTGCTGTATCTTCCACTTCATCTGGAGATTTCTGCATCATGCCTTCAAAAACTTCGCCTTTGTCGCATCCCGATCCAACCAGAATTCCTTCACGATGCTTTTGCAGGACTGACCTAGGAATGCGCGGCACTCTGTAAAAGTATTCAAGATGCGATATGGATACGAGTTTAAAGATATTTTTCAGGCCTTCTTCTGTCTGTGCAAGCAGGGTGCAATGCGCCGGCCTTGCCCGCTGATAGGCATTTCCCTGACCCATATTATCATTGAATTGATCATGATATTCGATCCCTTTTTCTTCTGCACCCTTAAGCATTTTAAGAAGCAGATAACCCGTAGCTTCCGCGTCATATATGGCACGGTGATGCTGGGTGAGTTCAACATCAAATTTTTTGGCCAGCGTATTCAGACGGTGATTTTTCATGTCCGGATATAAAAAGCGTGCGAGTTCAAGAGTATCAATAACAGGGTTAGGCGCTTTGCCTATGCCCATTTTTTTATAGCCGACATTTAGGAAACCCATGTCAAAGGAAGCATTATGGGCTACTAAAACAGCATCTCCTGTCCATTCATGGAACTTCTTTAGGACCTCTTCCACTTCCGGTGCATTCTCCACCAAATCATCTGTGATTCCAGTCAGATTGATCGTTGTTGCCGACAGTGGGTGATGGGGGTTGGCAAAGGATTCAAACCGATCAATGATTTCCCCATCATGAATCTTAACTGCAGCAAGCTCAATGATCGTATCATATACAGCTGATAAGCCGGTTGTCTCTACGTCAAATACAACATAAGTATCTTCAGTAAGCCTGCGATGCGCATCATTATAGGCAATCGGCACACCGTCATCCACAAGGTTCGCTTCGATTCCGTATAAAATCTTTATATCATTCTTCTTCCCGGCACCATAGGCTTCAGGGAATGATTGAGCAACAGCATGGTCTGTAATGGCAACAGCTTTATGTCCCCACTTTTTCGCCTGTGAAACCAGTGCACTGACAGATGAAACTGCATCCATTTGGCTCATCGGTGTATGAAGATGAAGTTCAACCCTTTTTTCATCAGCAGGCGATGTATCCTGTCGTTGAATAGGTTTAATTTCATTGATATCGTTCCCTATCATTACCAGGTCGCGGACAAATGTATCGTTTTGTATGCTGCCCCGGACCTTTAGCCACATCCCTTTTTGAACATGCTGAAATAACGCAGCATCCTCTTTGTCCCGCGAAAACATTTTTACAAGAATGGAACTGGTATAATCAGTAATTTTGAAAGTTAAGAGTGTCCGGCCGCTTCGGAGCTCTCTTGTTTCAGCAGCAAATACATAGCCTTCAACGGCTATTCGGCGCTCTTCATCAACGATATCAATCAATTTGCGGTAATCTGAATCGTCTTTAATGGTAAGACCAATTGTAAGCGGCCCCTGCGGTGCTGAAGAATCTGCTGATTCTGCTTCGGCCTCTTTCTTCTGCATCTCGATTGCAGCCTGAAGACCGCGCTCCTGGTCTTCTTTGCGTTTGGCCTCCATGAATTTTTCATATTCTTCATTGGAACCTTCTGAAGATAATTCTGTATCAACTGTTAAGGCAGGAAAGCCAAATACTTGAAAAACATCTGAAATAGTGCCGGCATACTTCTTCTTGATAGACAATCCTTCCAATTCATTTCGGACCTTAATAATAATTTTGTTCCCCTGTACAGATGGAACCTGTTCATTCAAAAGCTTTATGAGAGGCGGCGCCATGCCATCCATTTCTCTGATGCAGTTGTGCCAGTATTCAAGTACAAGCTTTTCAGTAAAGTCCTGATTCTTCACAGTTATGCTGTAAGAAATTTCTGCGATATGGGAAAATGTCTTTTCCAGCTGATCTGTGAAGCGGCTATATACACTGCAAGGCACAATCTTTGGAAAAGCAAAATAAAAATGCCATTTCCGTGACTGTCTCTCGACTATGACCCTTTCGATCTGGGCATCATGAAAGTGCTGCACAAAGGCATCTTCAGTTAGCTGCATCTGCTGGAGCAAGAGCTGAAATCTAGAAGGTTCGCTCATCTTTCTCTCTCCCATCTTATAAACTTAGTTTTTACACTTCTATTATTTATAGTTGTTTTTGCTTATGAATTCTGCCCGTTGATTCCGCCTCAGGCACTTGCTTTCCGCGGGGAGAGATGAGAGCCTCCTCGGCTTCGCCTGCGGGGTCTCTCACATCCCTCACTTCACGCAGGACATTGAATAAACTTCCAAGAATCAACACCGCACGAAGAAAATGTGGATGCATTTTCGAGGATCAAGTGCCCTCCGCTACAATCAACTCAGTATAAAATTAAGTTTCACCGTTCAAAAACAGAGCAAAACTCTATCACAATTTAGAAAATAGACAGACGGACTTAATTATAACATATCGAATCAGATAGTGATTGAAAAAACGGATTCCATTTTGGAACCCGTTTTTTCCTCTAAATCAAAAGGAACACTGCCCATATTTTTATAGTGCAGACATCATTTCAGCGATTTTATTTGCAAGCTGATCTTTGTGAATTTCCTGCATTTCACCTGTTTTTCTAACTTTCACTTCGACGATGCCTTCTGAAGCTTTTTTGCCGACAGTTATGCGGATTGGCAAACCGATAAGGTCGGAATCTGCAAATTTGACACCGGGACGTTCCTGACGGTCATCCAGTAATACTTCATAGCGATCCCTCTTTAGCATTGTATATAATTCTTCAGCAACTGCAGCCTGAGCTTCGTCCTTCATGTTAATAGGGATGAGATGCAAGTCGAATGGAGACAGTGAGCGCGGCCATATAAAGCCATTCTCATCGTTGAACTGTTCGGCAACTGCAGCCATAGTGCGGGAAACTCCGATGCCATAGCAGCCCATAATCATTGGCTGTGTTCTGCCATTTTCATCTAAATAAACCGCTTCCATTGCTTCACTATAGCGAGTTCCCAGCTTGAAGATATGTCCAACTTCAATTCCTTTTGCAAATTGAATCGTTCCTTGTCCATCTGGTGAAGGGTCGCCCTTTTGAATGAAACGAAGATCTGCATATTGGGTTACACTAAAATCACGCTCTGGATTAGCATTGACATAATGAATTCCTTCTTCATTGGCGCCGCATACACCATTCACAATAGCTTCCACTGCATGGTCTGCAATAATATCAATATCCTTCACTCCAATAGGTCCCAAAGAACCAACTGCACAGCCGAGAATTTGCTTCGTCTCTCCGGCATCGGCAAGCTCCACGGCAGAGGCCTCAAGCAGATTTTTAAGCTTGATGTCATTTACTTCATGGTCGCCGCGGACAAGAACAAGAACATATTTTTCATCAGCCTTAAAAAGAAGCGTCTTTATGCACTGCTCTTTAGCAACGTTTAGGAAAGCCGAAACTTGATTTCTGGTTTTCTGTCGCTGCCTTTTCCAGTTCCTCAGGTTCCTCATTGCTCTTTGAGTATTGTGCAAGCACTGGGGCCATTTCAATATTGGCTGCATAGTCGGAAGTATCTGAATAAGCAATCGTATCTTCTCCAACTTCCGAAAGAACCATGAACTCATGTGTATCTTTACCGCCCATTGCACCCGAGTCAGCAATGACAGCTCTGAAATTCAGGCCGCAGCGTCTGAACACATTGGAATAAGCTGTATAAAGTTTATTATACATTTCATCAAGGCTCCCTTGATTTGAGTGAAATGAATAAGCATCCTTCATGATAAACTCACGCCCGCGAAGAAGCCCAAAGCGAGGACGCTTCTCATCCCGGAACTTGGTCTGAATCTGATAAAGAGCCAATGGTAATTTCTTATATGATTTTACGGCATCACGAACCAGGCTGGTAATCACTTCTTCATGAGTGGCACCCAAAGCAAATTCCCGCTCATGGCGATCCTTCATTCTCATCAGTTCAGGTCCATATGTATACCAGCGCCCGGATTCCTGCCATAGTTCAGCCTGCTGGAGAGCTGGCATCAGAAGCTCGGCAGCCCCTGCATTATCCATTTCTTCCCTGATTATCGCTTCAGCCTTTTGCAGAACTTTTTTCGCTAAAGGCATATAGCTATATATTCCGCTTGCGTTCTGGCGGATAAAACCAGCCCTAAGCAATAATTGGTGGCTTCTTGTTTCCGCATCTGCAGGCACTTCTTTTAATGTAGGAATAAGCATCATGCTCTGTTTCATTTATCTGCACCTCAATTAAAAATATGTATTGAAACTGCTTTCTAAACAAAAGAAGGGTCTCCCGGTCTTCAGAAAAAGCTATTAGCTTCCTAAAGACCTGAGCCCTCACCCTTCTTCTTCATGCAGCTCTTCTAAGTTTTTACAGGAAAAATCTCTGAATATCATTCCAAGTGACCACGAGCATTAATAGCATTAAAAGGGCAAACCCAATAAAGTGGACCATCCCCTCTTTATGGCGGTCAATTGGCTTCCCTCTTACAGCTTCAACAGCAAAGAACATTAATCTTCCGCCATCGAGAGCCGGAATTGGAAGCAGGTTCATAATTCCCAGATTTATACTTAGGATGCCTGCCCATTTCATTAAGTAATATATGCCTGATTTGGCTACTGTATCTGTTGAAACATAGATTCCTACCGGACCAGATAATGCATCAATGGAAAACTGTCCAGTGACAAGCTTGCCTAGCATGACAAAAATCTCTTTAGTCCAGAAATAAGTTTCCTTAGCTCCATATGTTATGGCCTTTAAAGGTGATTTCTCCATTGGACTATATACGCCAATGATTCCAATCTTTTCGCCTTCAACATCCTGAACCTTCGGAGTAACCGGTATTGTATATTCCTGGCCGTTTCTTTCCACTAAAAACTCCAATTCTTCACTTGGATTCTGTCTAATGATTTCCACCACATCTGACCAGCTTGAAATTTCTGCTCCATCAACACTTTGAACCAAATCGCCTTCCTTAAGCCCGGCTTCATAAGCTGCACCATCAGGGGTCAGCTTGCCCAACGCAGGTTCATTAGTCGGAATACCCTGAAGTAGGGCTATTAGAACAAAAACGATAAAGGCAAGAACAAAATTCATCATAGGGCCTGCGAAAATCGCCATTGTTCTCTGGCCTAATGTCTTTGATGCAAATTGACGGTCATAAGGGGCAATGAGCGTCTCTGTTCCATCCTCTACCAGCACCGCTGAACGGCTGATTTTAAAGATCTGGATTGACTCTTCCTCTTCACCCTCAACATATCCTTTTATTTCAAGGTCATGCTCAATGTCAGCATCCTCAACTTCAACTATTCTTGCATCTGGATATTTTTCTTTATTGTTTAATATAATTTTGCTTACTTCCTCGTTGTCATCAAGGATCAGGCCAATGCGGTATCCCGGTTTAATTTCCACCATCTCGGGATCTTCCCCGGCCATGCGCACAAACCCGCCTATCGGCAATAGACGAATCGTATAAACTGTTTCATCTTTTTTAAAGGAAAACACTTTAGGGCCGAACCCAATAGCGAACTCCCGGCAGAGAATTCCTGCTCTTTTTGCAAATATTAAATGTCCCAGTTCATGGAAAAATACCAGTGCCCCGAAAATAACAATAAAGGCTATTACTGTACTCAAGTTTTAACCACCTTTTTTTAGAGGTCGTTCAAATGCGCTGGTGAGTGTTAATGATTTTATACTGCTTCCACCATTCTGCACTTGAACGCTAGCTTATAGAAGCGAGTTAACATATTTCCTCGTTTCCAAATCTGTTTCCTGGATCTCATCAAGACTTGGATTTGAAATTATGTCATGGCTGCCCAGTGCTCTTTCGATGAAATCTTCTATTTGCAGAAAGGTAATCTTTCCATCTAAGAATGCAGCAACCGCAGCTTCATTTGCTGCATTTAATACAGCTGGCATTGACCCGCCAGCTTTTCCGGCTTCATAGGCAAACTTCAGGCAGCGAAAGCGTTCAAAGTCCATTTCTGCAAAATGGAGCTTGCCAATTTCAGCAAGGTTCAGCCGGTTTGCTGTTCGGAGCGGAAGCCTGTCAGGATAAGTTAAAGCATACTGAATAGGTACTCTCATATCAGGAGTGCCAAGCTGTGCGATTACACTGCTGTCATGAAATTCCACCATGGAATGGATAATGCTTTCTTTATGAAGAAGGACATCTATTTTACTGTAATCCATGGAGAAAAGCCAATGTGCCTCAATTACTTCAAGCCCCTTATTCATCATTGTGGCTGAATCGATGGTTATTTTTGCTCCCATTGACCAATTCGGATGATTAAGTGCCTGTTCAACTGTCACATTTTCCAATTCCTTGCGGGAGCGGTCTCTGAAGCTTCCTCCAGAAGCTGTCAAAATGAGCCTTTCAATATTTTTCTCTTTTTCCCCCTGAAGGGATTGAAAAATAGCTGAGTGTTCACTGTCTACAGGAAGAAGCATTACACCGTTTCGCTTTGCTGCTTCCATAACCAGATGGCCGGCAGTCACAAGGGTTTCTTTATTTGCGATGGCGATTGTCTTCTTTTCCTCAATCGCCTGCAATGTGGAATCAAGTCCTACGCTGCCTAAAACTGCATTAACCAGTATTTCAGATTTTGGGTAAACAGCTACTTCTATCAAACCTTCATGTCCATATGTAAATGTTATGCCGGGAAACTCAGCTTTAAGAATATCTGCAGAACTTTTTTCTGATAGTGAAACAAGTTCCGGCTGAAAATCAGAGATAATTTTCCGGGCAAGATCTATATTTCTGCCTGCAGACATGGCTGCTAGCTTAAATTCCTCTGGGTTTTCCTTAATGATATCAAGAGTCTGTGTACCAATGGACCCTGTTGCACCCATTAAACTGATATGTTTCATAGTCTCCTCCTATAAGAAAAGCGGAAGCGCCTTTGGAACAAGTAAAGATAGCTTGTTCCTGCAAAGTTAGTCCAAGGAAGCATTCCTTGGCGCCCACTCCAGACACCTCTAGGGAGCAGGCGCTGGAGCTAGGCAGATATCTGGTATTCGCACACTGCTCTCTGCCCAATGCATTACAGCAAGTGAAAAAAGTGGAGCAATGGCAGGACGAATAATAAGCTGTCAAAACGGTCCAGAATCCCGCCATGGCCAGGAAGAATATTCCCTGAGTCTTTTACATTATAATGACGCTTTAATGCTGATTCCACTAAATCCCCTATTTGCCCGAACACCGACAAGATGGCTGTAATCACTAATAATCCCAGCATGGACTCATCAATATCTGTGAAGATAATAAACAATACCGCCACGGCAAGAGCACAGACCACACCACCAAGTGACCCTTCCACAGTCTTATTCGGGCTGATTTCAGGCCAAAGCTTCTTCTTTCCCATCGCTTTCCCTATGAAGTAGGCACCAGAATCCGTTGCCCAAATAAGGAATAATGCAAAAAAGAGATAGGTCAGACCCTGATCTGCGAAGCGGGTCTCCATAAAATAGTAAAACCCAATTCCAACATATAAAGTAGACATAATCGAAAACGCCACATCATCAAAAGTAAATTTATTTTTTGTTGCGACTGTATACGTTAAGAAAAGAAGCACCCCAAAAAGAGCAACCTCAATTTTTGTATAATTCAAATCATCCAGGATTGACTGAAATTCTTTAGGCAAAAGGAAAATCCACAATAATAGTAAAGAAATAATGCCTGGAATCGAGAATAAGTTTAGATTTCTCATCTTCAATAGTTCATATAGTGCAATAGATGCCAGCAAGTATGCCAGGATGATGATTGGCATGCCTCCATAGATAATGACTGGCAGGAGGACTGCCCCAAATATAATTGCTGTGATAATACGCTGCTTCATTCAATATTTCAACACCTTTATTGTACTCCCCCAAAACGCCTTTGGCGGCTTTGGAATACCTCGATTGCTTCGAGCATTTGCTCTTCATTGAAATCCGGCCATAATACATCCGTAAACCAGAATTCTGTGTATGCAAGCTGCCAAAGCATAAAATTGCTTAATCTGATTTCACCGCTTGTACGAATCAGCAGATCGGGATCCTTCAGCCCGCCCGTCATGAGGTAGGATGAGAATTTTTCTTCATTCAATTCGTTTTCATTCATTATACCACTTTTGCAATCATTTAAGACATGCTTGACGGCTTCGAGTATTTCGGCTCTGCTTCCATAATTAAGTGCAAAGTTCAATACCAGACCCGTGTTATTTTTTGTCTCTTCCATCGCTTTGGAAACTGCATTGCGGGTATGGGCAGGCAAGTGGTCAAAATAACCAATCATTCTTACTTGCACATTCTCTTCTATCAGTTCTGGGAGGAAAGTTCCCAGAAATTCCTCAGGCAGTTTCATAAGAAAGTCCACTTCCATTTTAGGCCTTTTCCAATTTTCAGTAGAGAATGCATATAAAGTTAAGGTCTTTACTCCAATATCGCTCGCAAATCTTGTGATTTTTCGGACAACCTTCATTCCCTCATGATGGCCGGCAACTCTTGGTAAAGCTCTTTTTTTTGCCCATCTTCCGTTTCCATCCATAATGATGGCAACATGCTCAGGAATTTGCAATTCTTTTATTTTTTCAACTCTCTCTCGGAGATTGGAAGAACTGTTTTGGGACTTCCATAACTTCATTTTATCAAACATAAGTCTGCTCCTTTAAAATAGGTTAATCCTCCGATAAAAGATAAAGTGAAACTTCAGTCATTGGGGGGTTTTTCCCCGCTGATTGATAGCTGATATTCAGTCATAGTATCTTTTAGAGATTATTCTAATGGTAAAATTATGATATTTCCTCTTTCCGCATGATAATATCATACCAAAAATAATTAAATATATCTCTATAAAAGAGTATGTTGCCAGAAACTAAATTAAGGATAGGGCTGCTGGACTTCTGCGCATATTTCATTGATGTCAGCACGTAAACACACGATCTGAATATGTATGCTCCCAAAGAGTAAAAGAACCCCCTATTGATAGAGGGTTCTTGGTATAGAGTCATTAGACTGCAAGAATTTCTTTTTCTTTTTCTTTAGTTAAATCGTCAATCTTACTGATGTGGTCATCAGTAAGTTTTTGAATGTCGTCAGAAAAACCGCGAAGATCATCTTCTGTGATCTCTCCATTTTTCTCAAGCTTTTTAAGGTCATCATTGGCATCGCGGCGAACATTCCGGATAGCAACTTTTGCGTCTTCAGATTCTTTTTTGACAACCTTTACTAGCTCTTTGCGGCGTTCTTCAGTAAGCTGAGGAATAGCCAGTCTGATAACACTGCCGTCATTTGACGGATTTAAGCCGATATCAGATTTAAGAATGGCTTTTTCAATTTCTCCAAGAATGGATTTATCATAAGGAGTAATGACTAAAAGGCGTGCTTCTGGAGCAGACACCCCGGCAAGCTGATTTACAGGAGTCGGCGCACCATAGTAATCAACAGTGATGCGATCAAGTAATGAAGCATTTGCTTTACCTGCACGGATGCTTGCAAGCTCTCTTGTATAAGCTGAAATTGCCTTAGTCATTCTTTCTTTTGCATCTGCAATAACTTGTTTTGGCATTATTTTTTCCCCCTAACGATTGTTCCGATTGTTTCACCCATTACGGCGCGGTTAATATTGCCTTTTTCCATAATTGAGAACACAATTAATGGAATGTTGTTATCCATGCATAAAGATGAAGCTGTAGAATCCATGACAGCCAATCCTTCTTTCAAAACATCAAGATAGGAAAGCTCATCATATTTCTTAGCATTTTTATCAATGCGAGGGTCAGCTGAATAAACACCATCTACATTGTTTTTCGCCATTAGAATTACTTCTGCTTCAATTTCTGCAGCTCGCAATGCTGCTGTTGTATCAGTAGAGAAGTAAGGATTTCCGGTTCCTGCAGCAAAGATCACAACCCGCTTTTTCTCAAGATGGCGGATGGCTCTTCTGCGGATGTACGGTTCAGCGACCTGCCTCATCTCGATTGAGGTTTGAACTCTCGTCTCTACACCGAGATTCTCGAGGCTATCCTGCAACGCCAATGAGTTCATGACAGTAGCAAGCATTCCCATGTAGTCGGCATTTGCCCTGTCCATCCCCATTTCTTCTCCGATCTTTCCACGCCAGATGTTTCCGCCGCCGACAACAACGGCAACCTCAACACCTAATGCAGCCAGATCTTTAACCTGTGCAGCTATTGATTTAATCACTGAAGGATTAATTCCGAAACCTTGCTCTCCTGCTAAAGCTTCTCCACTTAATTTTAAGACCACGCGTTTGTATTTAGGGCTGCTCATAAGAACCTCCATATGTAGTATAAAAACTCACCATAGCTTCTTTAATTTTATCTCATTCTTGAAAAACAGGGAACACAAAGTGTTCCCTGAATCATAGCTGAATTAATTATTATTCAAAAATTACTTCTTAACCTGGTTCATTACTTCTTCAGCGAAGTTGTCTTCACGCTTTTCGATGCCTTCTCCAACTTCGTAGCGAACGAACTCAAGGATTTTTCCGCCTTTAGATTCAACGAATTTGCCTACTTTTTGATCAGGGTTTTTAACAAAAGCCTGGTCGTTTACGCAAACATCTTCGAAATATTTGCCAAGGCGTCCTTCAACCATCTTAGCAACGATGTTCTCAGGCTTGCCTTCGTTAAGAGCTTGCTGAGTCAATACTTGACGCTCGCGCTCTACTTCATCCTGTGATACTTCATCACGAGATACATATTTAGGGTTTAGGGCAGCAATATGCATTGCAACATCTTTCGCTGCATCTTCGTCAGTTGTTCCCTCAAGAACTGTTAACACACCAATGCGTCCGCCCATATGAAGATAAGCACCGAAAGCATCGCTCTCAGTTTTTGTTTTGATTTCGAAGCGGCGAAGAGAAAGCTTTTCACCGATTTTAGCAATTGCACTGTTGATGTGAGATTCTAAAGTTGCACCGTTAGCCATTGTCTGGCCAGCTGCTTCTTCTACTGAAGCCGGCTTGTTAGCAAGCAAATGCTCAGCGATTTCTTTTACAAGAGTTTGGAATCCTTCGTTTTTGGCAACGAAATCTGTTTCAGAGTTTACTTCAAGGATAACTGCTTCGTTTCCGTCAACTTTAACAGAAGTAAGACCTTCCGCAGCAATACGGTCACCTTTCTTAGCAGCTTTAGCAATTCCTTTTTCACGAAGGAAGTCGATTGCTTTTTCCATATCACCATCAGTTTCCTGAAGTGCTTTTTTGCAGTCCATCATGCCTGCGCCTGTTTTTTCACGAAGTTCTTTAACCATTTGAGCAGTAATTGCCATTATGAGATCCTCCTTAATGAGTTATGTAATAATATCTTTACCATTTATAGCTGTATGGAAAACTAAACTTTGCCTATTCTTTAAAAAAAGGTGATAAAGGGTGCTCCCTCTTATCACCTTCTTTAAAATCAAGAAAAAGCACCTTAGAGCAGTACAGCTCCACGCGCTCCAAGGCGCCTCCGCTTTTTTATTAAGCAGTTGTAACTTCTTCACCTTGTTTAGCTTCAAGGATAGCATCTGCCATTTTGCCTGTTAACAATTTAACAGCACGGATAGCATCATCGTTTGCAGGAATTACAACATCAATTTCATCCGGATCACAGTTTGTATCAACGATACCAACGATAGGGATGTTTAATTTATGTGCTTCTGCAACAGCAATGCGCTCTTTGCGCGGGTCAATGATGAATAGAGCATCTGGAAGGCTCTTCATGTCTTTGATTCCGCCTAAGAACTTCTCTAAGCGCTCTTGCTCTTTCTTTAATTGAACAACTTCTTTTTTAGGAAGAACTTCGAAAGTTCCGTCTTCAGACATTCTTTCGATATCCTTTAAACGCGCAATACGCTTTTGGATTGTTTCAAAGTTTGTTAAAGTTCCGCCCAACCAGCGCTGGTTGACAAAGAACATACCAGAACGGATTGCTTCTTCTTTAACAGAATCTTGAGCTTGTTTCTTAGTTCCTACGAAAAGGATTGTACCGCCGTTTCCAGCAAGCTCCTTAACGAAGTTGTAAGCTTCTTCTACCTTCTTAACAGTCTTTTGAAGGTCGATGATGTAGATGCCGTTACGCTCAGTGAAGATGTATTTCTTCATCTTAGGGTTCCAGCGGCGTGTTTGGTGTCCGAAGTGTACACCAGCTTCAAGCAATTGCTTCATTGAAATTACTGACATTTGTGTTTCCTCCTAATGGTTTTTATTTCCTCCGCCCATATCATTTTCAGCCGGCAACTGCATGTGAACAGCACCATCCGGCTAAATCCATAAGCGTGTGTATTAACACCATTTGTTAATATAGCATAAGTGTTTTTCACAATCAAGCTATTCTTGCTGATTTTGACGAAATTTAAGCATTAATTCGATTTCTGTCTTCCCTTTTCCTAATTTTTTTGCAATATCCTCCACATTCATTCCCTGTTTTTTCATCATAAACACTTGATCTTCTAATGATGAAAAAATCGCTGCTTTAGCCCGCTGACTGCTGTCTGACTGCATTACAGATTCAGCTTCCTTCAAACCTTCTGTTTCATTCAATTCTTCCTCTAAAGCCCTTAAATTATTTTTGTAGGCTTTAGAAGCCTGGTATACAGATGCTCTGGCTAATCGCATTGATTTCTCCTCAGCTCCAGCTATATGTTCATCACTTTTTCTTTCCTTATTTAACTGGATACTTTTTTCTTTTACAGATATTTGGTTTTTAGCATTTATCTGCGAAAATTTGTTTATAAAATCATCGTTTTCTTCCTTCATTTGAATAAGGTAAGAAGATATGACTTCTTCCATTTCAACAAGCACTCTTTCCTGTTTTTTCTCTGTTTCCATTAATTTGTTCTGACGCAGAAACAGCAGAATAATGGCTAATAACGCTACAATATTAAGCAGCAGGCTAATAGCTAATAGAAAAGCTGTCATGATATCCCTCTATCCGCTGTAGTCAATAACCTTCCCTTTGTATGGATGGTTCTGTTTGTCATGGCTATCCTTTTTCTGATTTTCTTTCCGATCATGTCCACCGGCCTCTTTTTGGCTTTCGCTTTCATCATTGAAAAGAGTGACATTTTGTTTTTGCTCATGTTTTATCACGGTCGTCCGCCGCTTCTCAGCATTTTCCCGTGTGCTTTCGGCAGCAAACCCGTTGATTGCCTGTCCCCTCTGCTGAAGCTGATCCTGGATTTTACCTGCGTCAAACGTTCTTGGCAGTGCTATCTGCAGTTCTATTGATTTTAAACTCATCCCGGATCACTTCCTTATTAAAGGATCGTTTTTGGCTGTTTCTAAAGGATCACTTCTTATTTCTCCATTTGAACAACGGAACTTAAATGATTTAACTGTCTGCCGGATCACTTTTGAATATTTTCCAAAATGCATAGTAGTGTTTGGATAAACCTTCCCATAGATAAGAATCGAAGCATTTATTTTTTCTTCTTTTTCTTTTTCCAGTTCGGCAAGCTCTTCATTAAGTTTGGACAATTTATCCTGCAAATGGGCTTTTGTGGCCCTTTGTTTGAGAATAATAGTTCTTTGCTCTTCCGACAGATTTCCTGTAAGCCTGGCCATTTCTGTCAGTCTTCCTTCAATACTATCCAGCTTTTTGATTGTTTCCTGCAGTCTGGCTGATTCGTTTAAGAGATCTTTTTCGGCCTTAGCCCATTTGGAGTCCATCCCTGCAAAAAGCTCCGTTTTAGTAAATAAGTGATTCCCCAGCTCTTTAATCTCCATATCAGAGCCGGACAGAAGCTTGCCTCCAATGACCAAAGCGCCGCCGCACCTGATCGCTCCGCCAGCATGTACATGACTGTGAAGGATTGACTTTGTAATAACTACGTCCTGTTCAGCCTTCACTTTTGCCTGATTTAGATATGCTGCCTGAACAGAGCCACCCGATATAACTGAACCTCTATGACTTCCGGAAATTCCGCCAGAAATAAGCACATTGCCATCAGCCTGCAAGAAAGAGCCTTCCACCAGACCGGTAACAATGATGTCGCCTCCAGCTTTAATTTCATAACCGGCAGGAACATTGCCGCGTATCATAACATTCCCAACAAAATTTATATTCCCGGTTTTCAAATCAAGGTCGCCTATCACTTCAAACACCGGATTTACAGAAATGCTGATTGGAGTAAAGCTAACCTGACCATCCATTAGCGAATAATATTTGCCGCCATTTTCTAATACATTGTTTCCTGCTTTGACTCTTAAAGGTTTTCCATTCCTTGCTGGTATGGACTGTCCAAAAATATCTTTTCCGGGAGCACCGGGGGTAGGAGGAATTACAGATGCCAGGAGCTGTCCCTGTTTAACAGAAGGAATATGGAGAATATCTCTAAAATTAAACCCCTTTCTCCTCGTTTGCTGGTCAAAAGAGACTTCATTTAACAGATATGCATCACTGCCGTTTTCTGCAGGAATTCCTTTTGCTACTAAAATGGGATATTCCACTGAGAAAGGGTCTTTGCAGATACTCTGGATTATTTCTTCGCTTACACCAAATGTGATTTTTTCGTCAGTAAGCAATTTGTGCAAATATTCAGAGTGAACGGCTCCATCCAGCTTATTAATATCTAACGGCTTAATCAATGCAGCTAATCGTTGAGCATCGACTAAAATTTGAAATTTTTCCATGCTGATTCCTTCCTTTGCAGAAAGAAATGACATAAGATTATATTGCTTTTTCCAGCAGCTGCCTCAGCTTAAAAATTGACTTTGAATGTATTTGAGATATACGGGAGGTAGATAAACCCATTACTTCGCCAATTTCTGTCAGCGTTAATTCCTCTTTATAAAATAAACTTAGCACCAGCTGTTCTTTTTCATTTAATTGTAAGATTTTTTCAGCCATTTCTTCCAAAATTTCATTCTTTAATACCTTTTCTTCTGGAATAATTGCTTTTTCATCCTTAATGGAGTAACTGCCATCTTTTTCTTCAGCATCGGGCTGTTCATCAATTGAAAGGATGTTTGCGTAAAAATGTTCGTTCATAACAGAATATACTTCATCTTCCTGCATCTCTGCTTCTTCAGCAATTTCATGAACAGTTGCATTTCGCATCAGCCGCTGCTCCAGCTTCTCAATGGCAGCTTCAATTTTTTTCGCCTTATCCCGCGTACTTCGGGGAAGCCAATCTTCTTTTCTTAATCCATCAAGAATTGCACCGCGAATGCGAAAAGAAGCATATGTATCAAATTTCAAATCTCTTGCAGGATCAAATTTTTCCAGCGCGTCATATAACCCCATTAGCCCCAGGCTTCGAATATCATCTCTTGAAACATTCTTCGGCAGGGTAGCGGATATCCGCTGTACATGATAGCTTACAAGAGGCAAATATTTTTTCACAAGAAAATTCCCCGCTTGAGCATCTCGAGAGTCGACCCATTTAGCCCAGTATGTGCTTTCTTCAGTTATCAGGTCTGCCATGGCCATCCTCCTCAAACGTTTCCATTTCTATTAACTATTGTTAGTATATCAAAATGTTTCCTATAAAAATATTAACTTCAGCCTTCACCGCTCACTTTTTAATCGATAAAGAGGGGAGGTTTTCTTCGAAGAGTTATTGTAGAGATTTATAAATAAGCCGGAGAAAAATCTGCTTTTATGGCTAGCGGTGATAATCTTGTAATATGCGATTTTGTTTTAAAGATTTATAAAGCCGAAATAAAAAAGCTGATTCACTAACTGCAAATTCATAAATCTGGAGCTTAAATAATCACTTGGCCTTTGTTTACAGTCCGAATCATTAGTTCTCCTGATTGAGGGTTGAATTCGATAGTTCTGCCGCTATGGCCCCCCACATCTTCCCCTAAAATGGCAATTTTTAAAGATGAGAGTTCTTTTTTTACTGCCTCAACATTCCTTGGGCCAATCCTCATTAAATCACTTCCAGAAGAGTACTTAAACATTTGAGCTCCGCCGGCAATTTTCGCTTTTAATCCTGTTGGTCTTGCTCCACTTTTCAAAAGAAGGCTCACTAAGTCACTGATAGCTGTATCAGCATATTTAGCTGAATTAAAGCTCGTACCTTTGGCAAGAGATGAATCAGGCAGCATAATATGTGCAAGCCCGGCAATTTCTGCACTGAGGTCATATAGAACCACACCGACACAGGAACCAAGTCCTGATGTCCTGATTAAGCTGGGGGTTTTCACAATATTCATATCTGCGATGCCAACTTTTACAACTTCAAGAAGATTATTCATGCTCTGAGACTCCCAAGGCCTTAAAAATAATTTGAAATGATTCAGGATCTGGAAGCAAAAAAAAGTGGCCATTTACAGCATCCGTATTATGGACTTCTTCATTTAATGCTGTATCAATGACTATAGCGTAATCGCTCACTTGTGAAATTTCCAGCAGCCCCGTGCCAATTATTGCTCCCACCATATCGATGCTTAGCATCGGCACTGAAGGAAAAAGTGATAGTTTCGTAAAATCCGATAAAGAAGATAAATAAGAACCTGAGAGAATGTTTCCAAGCTCCTGAAGTGCCGATAATGCAAGTTCATCATATGGCAGCTCATCTGTACAGAAAGGTATGTTTCCAGGCAGTTCCCGAATAAAGATTTCAGCCTGTTCAAGAGGCAGGACAAAAAACATGCTGCCAGGGGCGTCTCCTTCTATCCTCAGAAACACCCCGGCCACTACATTTTCTGCCCCTCCAGCCATATCGATCATTTCATCAAAAGAAACTATTTTTACATCCGGGACAGACATATCAATTTTTTTATTAAGAAGAGTTGATAATGCAGTCGCCGCATGTCCTGCTCCAATATTCCCGATTTCTTTAAGAATATCCAATTTCAGGCTGCTGATATTCTTGTCTAAAAAATTCATCCCGCTATCCCTTGTCCATCCTGAGCTGCCAATTCTTCAGGATTGAGGACTCTTTCCAAATCTATAAGGATAAATAATCGCTTTTCGATTTTCGTTACACCCTTGATAAAATCGGCCTCTTCAGAACCGATTACCTCCGGCGGGGGTTCAATCGATTCAAAGGCCACGTCAATGACATCATTTGCAGAGTCTACAATCAGCCCAACTTCCATATCATCCAATACCGCGATAATTACTCGTGAATGCTCATTATATTCAGCCTCTTCCAGATTAAATCTGCTTCTGAGACTAATGATCGGCGTCACAACACCCCGTAAATTGATTACTCCTTTTACAAAGCCTGCTGTTCGTGGAACCCGGGTTATATGCTCAACCTTTTCAATTGAACGCACCTGATTAACCGGAATCGCATACTCTTTATCTTTCAGCTGAAATACAATCAATTTTAAATCCGCGGCTGCCGTCTCAGTCATCCTGTTCACTCCTTTATAAACGTCAAATTAATTTATTTAATCAATGCATTGCAGTCCACTATCAGAGCCACCTGTCCATCACCTAATATGGTTGCACCGGAAATAGCAAACACACTGGTTAAGTAGTTTCCAAGGGACTTTAAAACTACTTCCTGCTGTCCAATAAAGGAATCTACAACAAGCCCGGCCATCTTTTCCCCTTTTCTGACAATGACAACAGAAATGAATTCGTCTTCCAGACTCTCGGATGGCACCTCAAAGATTTCCTTTAACGAAAGGAGCGGAACCACTTTTCCTCTGAAATCAATCACCTTTTGATTATGTGCACTTAAGATGTCTTCTTTTCTGATAATAGCTGTTTCAATAATAGACGATAGAGGGATTGCATATTTTTCCTTCTCAATCTCAACTAGCATGACTGAAATAATGGATAAGGTTAATGGCAGCTGTATGGAGAAAATGGATCCCTGTCCCACTTTTGAATCAATTGAAACTGATCCTCCCAATGACTCGATTGTATTCTTTACAACATCAAGCCCCACACCCCGACCGGAAACATCTGAGATTTTATCCGCAGTCGAGAAGCCAGAAGCAAAAATCAGTTCATAAGCTTGTTTGTCCGTTAGAGTGGAAGCCGTTTGCTCTGTAATGATACCGTTTTTCAGTGCTTTCTTAATAACCTTATCTTTGTTTATGCCTGCACCATCGTCCTCTATTTCAATGAACACATGATTGCCGCTGTGATATGCCTTTAATACGACATTTCCTTCTTCACTTTTTCCATTTTCTTTGCGGACTTCTGGTGTTTCAACCCCATGGTCCAATGCATTTCGGATTAAGTGCACAAGCGGATCGCCAATTTCATCAATAACCGTCCGGTCAAGTTCAGTTTCTGCCCCGACAATTTCGAGATTGATCTTTTTATTTAAATCCCTTGCCAATTGTCTGACCATTCTTGGAAAACGATTAAAAACCGTTTCAATTGGGACCATTCGCATATTCAGAATAATATTCTGAAGGTCTCCTGAGATCCTTGACATATGCTCAACCGTTTCATGCAGTTCCTGATTGTTTAATTCCTTGGATATTTGTTCAAGCCTTCCTCTGTCAATCACCAATTCTTCAAACAGATTCATAAGGATATCCAATCTCTCGATATTTACCCTAATCGTTTTATTGCTGACTTGCTTTGCTGCCGTGGCTTTCTTCTCCTCTTTTGGCATATCTGAAGCAGCCTCTGCGACCTCTTCTGCGGCAGGCAGTGCAGCTTCTTCCATTTTCACAGCTTCCTGAAGGCTATAGTCCCCCATAGATAGCGGCAGCACTTCTATTCTTTCCACTTCCGATACCTTCAAGAGTTTCTGACGGATAGCTTCAGTTGTTTCTTTTGTCACAATTGTTACGGAGAATTCCTGATCAAATTGCTCTTCTTCGAGCTGCTCAACTGATGGTGTTGCTTTGATCACTTCCCCACTCTTCTCGAGTACTTCAAAAACCATATATACTCTGGCAGCTTTCAGCAGGCAATCTGCCCGCAATGCTATTGATATTTCATAGGACTCAAAGCCCTGCTCCTTCGATTGCTGAATAACTGTCCATTCAAAATCATCATATGTAGTCTTGATCAGTCCTTGCGGTTCTGCAATGGCTGCCGCCGTTTCAGCTCTTGCCGAAGACTGTGCCGGACTTTCCCCTTTTTCGATCAGCATTAATTTTTCTACTGCTTCGGAAACATCCCTTTTGCCGTCACCGCCTTCCGCAATTGACTGGACCATTGCTTCAAGATCATCAACAGCCAGAAAAACGACATCCAGAATTTCAGCATTTACTTTAATTTTCTGATTTCTGATTGCATCAAGCACATTTTCCATTTGATGGGTTAGATTTGCTAGATCTTCGTACCCCATGGTGGCTGACATGCCTTTAAGCGTATGCGCTGACCTGAATATCTCATTAACTATTTTTATATCTTCAGGATTTTTCTCTAATTCAAGAAGCTGTTCATTGCACGCCTGCAAATGCTCCTTGCTTTCTTCAATAAATACTTCTAAATATTGATTCATCTCCATGTGCCTGCACCCCTCGGCTTTAAACAAATTTCAATATGGATTCTGCTATACGTTCAATATTCTGCACATCATCTGCCAGACCGGACTCAACCACTGCTCTCGGCATTCCAAATACAATCGATGTTTCTTTTGATTCAGCAATGGCCTTCACTTCAACGTTTTTCTTCATTGCCATCAGGCCATTTTTTCCATCTGCACCCATTCCTGTCATGATAACAGCAGTTATTTGAATCCCATTAATTTCACCTAATGACTCAAACATCACATCAACCGATGGCCTGTGTCCGTTCCTTGGCGGTGAATCATCCAGATGAATAACAAGATCATTGCCTGATCTTGCTGCAGTCAGATGAAAGCCACCTGGAGCTATATATGCCGTGCCGTTCTGAAGAATATCCCCTTCCTCAGCTTCCTTTACCGGTACCGCCACGGCGGCGGCGCGTTCTCCGGCAAGGACCCGTCCAAGGTGGACCGTTCCGCCGCCTACGCCGGCCGTTACGTGGCCAAGAACATCGTCGCCGC
>NZ_CAXQGS010000032.1:0-7542 GCF_964223445.1 Cytobacillus sp. | reverse complement strand
ACCGAGATCTACACGCGCGTCTACACTCTTTCCCTCCACGACGCTCTTCCGATCTGTCGCCGTCTCAACTCAGGAGGACGCGCGGAGCCGCCTCGAGGCCGCCGTTGCCGCGCAACTGGCCGTCATGGTGAAAATAAAATTTTATATCGTTCTTCCATGGCTCTTTTGACAATGTGGTCGATCCTGTCATCTTTTAAATCGAATAATATTTCGTCCATTTCCCTTTTAATGAGATACTCCATTTCTTTTAGCTCTTTCTGATTTAATAACATTCCAATCATTTTGATGGCCTCCAGTGAATTTTTCAATTTGTTTTCTGTAGTATTTTTCCATTTAAGATTTTTTATGAGCGAATTTTTTATACATGGAAGAGACAAGTTCAGCATAGGTATGGATTAGGAAGGTATCGGACGAGGTGAATTGTTATGAACTTTTTTTATGTATTGAATGGTAAGTCACTAAAACAAATTTCGCTTGTTGTCATTGCATCATTTTTCACGGCTTGGTTCCTCTATATGCAGAGCATAGTCCATTTGCCTGCTTTTTCAGCCAAAGACGGGCCTAAAGCGATATACAAAGGGGAAAAGGATTTAGCCCTCACATTTAATATTGGATGGGGGGATGTAAAAGCAGAGACCATACTGGATACTCTCAAAAAAGAGAATGTTAAATCTGCGACTTTTTTTCTGGCTGGCTCCTGGGCCGAACGCCATCCGGATTTAGTTTCAAGAATTGTGAAAGAAGGGTACGAGATTGGAATTCTGGGCTATGGCTATGAAGATTATACAGAGCTTGAAGAAGATAAGATCAGGAGAGACCTTGCAAAGGCGCAGGAAGCATTTAGAAAACTGAATATTAAAGACATTAAGCTTGTACGCGCCCCGACAGGACATTTTGACAAAAAAACGTTAAAGGTTGCTGATAGGATGGGCTATACCGTTGTCCATTGGAGTGTTGATTCAAAGGATTGGACCAATCCGGGTGCAGAGAGGATTGCAGAAAATGTAGCAAAGGCTAAAAAAGGAGATATCGTACTTCTTCATGCATCCGATTCTGCAAAACAAACAGCCAAAGCTCTTCCGCTCATTTTAGACGATATAGAATCCAAGGGGCTCAAATTCGTTTCCGTTTCGGAAATGATTGCAAATGCTGAGACGAAGACAAGTGAAATAAAATAAACAAAACAAAAGCCATCCGTTACTTGGATGGCTTTTGAGCTATATTGCTTCTTTGTTTTTGAGAATCTTTATTTAGTTTATGAAGGATAAGCAGCTGATAGGTGTTGCAGACTAGTAATGGGAACAGCATTAGATATAGCCAGCTTTCCTCATTTACCCTTAAAACCGGCACCCACTCAATGGCGGTTACAACCACCATAAAGAATACTGCAGGAATAAATGCATGCTGATTGGTCTGTCTGGCTTTAATTGCTGCAACCACAAGCGCGACTATAAGAAGAAATGCCGCTAAGCCAATATACGGAAGCATGCTGTCCCCTTCGCCCGCAAAAGCCTTATAGCGGAAATAAACCAAGTCAAACAAAGTAAATAAAATAAGAACAATCTGAATAGGATTCCACAATCCTTTAAAAATACCCAGCCCAAAGCGGTGAACTGTCAAATAAGCAAAGAAGCCCATTTGACTAATGATACTGAATATTAATCCTACACCTATAAGCCAGAAGAATACCGACAGAATCTCAAGGAAATCGAAGTCAGTAAAAATAGGCGCAAATTCATCCCAGCGCACAATAAATCCGACAACCCCAGTAGTTAATCCGCCAACTAAAAGAGTCGATATAAAAAGCTTTACCCAATTACGGCTTGTCAATTTATTTTTCCCCCATAATAAATAAATTCATTCTTTATGATTGTACCAACCAAAGTTTGAAAAATCTAGGCATTGTATTTCCAGCGCATAATATTTGCTGAATTTCTTCATTCTAAAGGTAAGGACACCTCTGAAAGGAGCTTCACCATGAAAAAAAAATTCCGTTTGCTCCTTCCATTAGCGCTATTGTTATTCATATCAGGCTGCGGCCAAGGTGAAACGGGCAGCGGCCAAATGGATTATGAGCAAACTAAAAAAATGGTTGTAGATATATTAAAGACAGATGATGGAAAAAAGGCACTCGAGGAATTGATGACTGATGAAAAAATGCAGCAAAAGCTGGTCATGGACCAAAAGGTTGTGGCCGATACCATTGAAAAAACCTTAACATCTGATAAAGGAACAGAGTTTTGGAAGAAGTCCTTTGATGATCCAAAGTTTGCCGAAAGCATGGCAAAAAGTATGCAGAAGGAAAATGAGCAGCTCTTAAAGGATCTTATGAAAGACCCTGAATACAGGGGAATGATGATAGAAGTACTTAAAGATCCCGAACTCGAAAAAGAAGTTACGGATGTCCTTAAAAGCAAGGAGTATCGGGAGCATTTACAGAAAGTAATGACCGAGACATTTGAAAGCCCGCTTTTTAAAGCGAAAATTCAGGACATCCTTCTGAAAGCAGCAGAGGAAACGAAGAGCGGCGGTCAGCAAGGCGGAGAAAGCGGCGGTGAAGGCGGCGGCCAGGGTGCAGAGCAAGGCGGCGGTGAAGGCCAGGGAGGCGGAGCATAGCTCCTTTATAGAAAAAACCTCTTCCATTACGGAAGAGGTTTTTTAATTACTTGCTTTCAATTGTTTGAATCACTTTGCGGGCGATATCCGTATAAATTTGTCCAAGCTTATGGTTTTCATCATAAATGGACGGAGCGAAGTCTTCTTCATTCCAATCAGGCTGCTGAAGAGGCAGCTGGCCAAGTACTTCTGTCCGCAGTTCCTCAGCAAGCTTTTCACCGCCGCCTTGACCAAATACGTGCTCTCTTTCACCAGTCAATTGGCTCTCGAAGTAGGCCATGTTCTCAATAACACCCAGGATCTCATGCTCAGTTCGAAGTGCCATAGCACCAGCTCTCGCAGCAACAAATGCGGCTGTAGGATGCGGAGTTGTCACAACGATCTCCTTGCAGGATGGGAGCATTGTGTGCACATCCAGGGCCACATCCCCTGTACCCGGTGGCAAATCAAGAAGAAGGTAATCCAAATCGCCCCATTCTACTTCATTGAAGAAGCTGTTCAGCATTTTGCCAAGCATCGGGCCCCTCCAGATAATTGGTGCATTATCTTCTACAAAGAAGCCCATTGAGATCACTTTTACTCCAAAGCGTTCAACCGGCAGAATTCGTTCTCCTCTGACCACGGGGCGCTTTGTAATGCCCATCATATCAGGAACACTGAATCCATAAATATCGGCATCGATCAGGCCGACCTTTTTCCCTAACCTTGCCAGGGATACAGCCAGGTTTACAGATACAGTGGATTTACCGACCCCTCCTTTTCCGCTGGCAATGGCAATAAACTCAGTTTTATTTCCAGGAGAAAGCAGGCCTTTGTCTTCTTCAGACGCTGCCTCTCTATATTGTGAAAGCACTTCATCAGGAAGCTCGCTGAAGCGTATGCCAACGGTTGCGGCTCCTGCTTCTTTTAAAAGATTGACGACTTGAGTCTGAAGCTGAAGCTGTTCAGCTGTACCTGTCTTGGCGATTTGAATCTTGACGCTGACATGACTCTTTTCTTCCTTTATTTTGATTTCTTCAATGGCGTTAAGTTCACCCAATGTTCTATGTATAAATGGTTCCTGCAAGCCGCTTAAAGCTTCTTTGACTTTCTGTTCAGTTAACATACATTGCACCCGCCTTCTGAATTCGTTTCCATTTTAGTATAACATATTGAATATTCTATACTGTTAATTCTATCACACCAGAAATACATTCACTATTTCCCTGCATCAATAAAAAGAAAAGGCACTTTCTCAGCACCTTTTCATTCCCATGTTTCAGTCAGTTCTTTTTCATTGGTATAGTAGCGCATAATTCCATTGTAGATGGAGGCGGCTATTTTATCCTGATATTCATCAGTTTTCAAATTAGCCCGTTCCCCCGGATTTGATAAGAATCCCACTTCTACTAAGACACCTGGCTTTTTGGCGTATTTTAAAATGAATACATTGTTTAAAGGCTTCGAGTTCCGCTTTGTATTCTCCAGGTTGCGTCGGAGTTCGTCCTGTATGAACTTTGCAGCTTTGGCATTTTCCTTAATCCCCGGTGCATAGAAAGTCTGCGCTCCGCTCCACCTGGGGGAAGGAATTGAATTTAAATGAATGCTGACATAAAAATCAGAATTAGAAGTATTGATCATTTCAAGCCGTTTCTTCAGGTCTTCTACTTTTCTCCGGCTGTAACCCCTGGTTCCCTCTGGTGCGAGGTCTCTGTCTTCCTCCCTCGTCATCAGCACAAGAGCTCCCTGCTCCTGGAGGTAATCCCTTACTTTTAATGATACATCCAATGCGATATCTTTCTCGAGTGCTCCTTCATCGCCTGCCCCGCCATCCGGACCGCCATGGCCGGGATCAAGCAAGATAATCTTTCCTGTTAAAGGCAGATTCCACGAATCCCAGGAATCATCATCCGTAAAGTCATATTGCAAAATAAGAAAAAGGACGATAAGCCCGATCGCAAACCCGCCTATTTTTAATTTTTTCTTCATATGTCCCAATCAGTCCCCTCCTGCTTATCCTCATTTCAATATATGGGACAAGATGGAGATCTAGAACTTTGATCAGGACACCCCTTTTAACATTGCACTTTTCAGTGGAGACGCAATTTATGCCTTCTCTCCCCTTTATTGAATCCTTCCGACCACCAGCTGCTTACATATTGCTCACACATATAATAAAGGGATTCGCTCATTACCGCTTCCGAACCATGACCCCAATAAAGGAAAAAGTTATATAATGTATCCACTAAATGCTTATACTCTTTTTCACATCTATGGCGGACCTGATCCAGCGATTCGCCATAGCTTCCAAAACGGCTGTAGTTAGCCCCGAGCAAATAAGCTTCAATCGCTACATCATAGCAGGCCTCCTCAATTCCGGCATTCATCATCAGACCGGAGACAAATCTGGAAGAGCCAAAAAATTGCTGTACTTTCTCTTTTAACGCTTTTATCGAAATTTCCCGAAGGACGGATTTTTCATATTTGATCTGCTTTTCTCTTTTTTTCTCTTTGAACGTCGTTATGACTGTCACTGCTTTCTCACCCCTTTAAGATAGTCTTTATCTGCAGTCGGTGAGAAATTCAAAAATGAGCAGTGATTGGACTGCCAATTTTTTATTTTGGCAGGATGCGAATGAATTGTCTTGATGGGCACCTCACGAGCTTGAGCATCTCAAAGATCTTTAAACGATTAACCCAATCAGCCACTCAACTCGGTTTATCTAAAACATCTATTACTTAAAAAGCGGCAGGGATCCATAATAACTCGAACATTAAATAAACAGTTCCTTGTAATTCCAGAAGGCTGAGTTATTGTACATGTCACTGTAGTTGAACCTAGAGGAAAGAATGATCCAGGTGCCGGATTGCAAACAATAAAATCCCCTGGATTTGCAATAGGCTGTGTGTAATTCACAAATGCCCCACGCTGGCCAGGATCATTGAAAACTGAAATGTCTGGCGGGCAGGAAAATTGTATGGCTAAACTATGTGCACGACCTCCGGAAATTTCTAAGACATTTTCAATCCCGCTCACCTGGACAGGCACATTGCTGGTACCGCCAGTTGTCCCGTCCCCCAATTGGCCAAAACTGTTATCACCCCAAGTTCTGGAGGTTCCATCTGAAAGTATGGAAAGACTGTGATTATCACCGGCTGCAATGGCAACTGCATCGCTGATCCCTATAACGAATATCGGGGTATTCCTGTTTATATTTGAACCATTTCCAAGCTGACCTTCCACGTTTCTTCCCCAGGCCATAATCCTTCCATCTGACCTAAGAGCCACGCTGTGGTCCCTGCCAGCTGCAATGGCTACCGCATCATCCAGATCATCAATCTCTGCTGGTACCACTTGATCTACATTATCCCCTGTCCCTAGCTGGCCATCTTCGTTCCCGCCCCAAGCAAGGCCTGTTCCATTTGCACGAAGAGCCAGACTATGAACCCTTCCGGCTGCAATGGCGATAAGGTCAGACGGTACCGGTACAATAATCTCAACAGGAGTATTACTGTTAATTGTACTCTCGTCCCCTAATTGGCCCCTATCATTGCTGCCCCATGCCTCTAACCCCCCGTCTCTGCGAAGGGCAAGGCTATGATCATTTCCTGCGGCTATCATCCTGGCATTAGTAATTCCGTTTACCCTGACAGGGATATTGCTGTTAATATTTGTTCCGTTCCCAAGCTGGCCTTCCAGGTTTCGTCCCCATGCCCTAATGGTCCCATCTGCGAGAAGAGCGAGACTATGCTGTTCGCCAGCTGAAATGGCAACTGCATCTGATATCCCTCTTACACGCACTGGTACATTTCGACTGGTGTTTGAACCATCCCCCAGTTGCCCAAAATCATTGCTTCCCCATGCCCTAATGGTTCCATCTGCAAGGAGGGCAAGACTATGATTCCCTCTTCCAGATACAGCAATTGCACTGTCAAGATTCCTCACTGGAACTGGAATCGCTCTGCTGCCCCCGAATCTGCCGATCCCAAGCTGGCCAAAATTATTATCTCCCCAAGCCAAAGTTCTGCTCATTTATTATTCCGGTCTCCTTTCATGCACAAAAAAAATTTGATAAAAGCATAAGGTATTTCCTTTTTTGTATAATATGTATACCGAACAAGCTATGTCGGCCCAATTTTTTTACTAATCAACTGCAATTTCCATATGAAAAGCCTCAGCTAATAGCTGAGGCTTTTCATAAATATGCGATTACCTAATTTGCCCGTTTCCAGTCATCAAATATTTTCGGGTTGTTAATGCCGGCAGCCCCATCGGCCCTCTCGCATGGAGCTTCTGTGTGGAAATGCCGATTTCAGCTCCAAAGCCAAGAGCTCCTCCATCTGTGAATCTCGTCGAAGCATTATGGTACAGCGCCGCAGCATCTGTAAGCTGCATGAACTTTTTGGCTGTTTCCCCATTTTCGGTAATAATCGCCTCTGAATGCCTTGTGCCATATTGATCAATATGATCGATGGCCTGTTCAAGACTATTCACGGTTTTTACAGCTAAGTCCAGGCTTAAATATTCATTGGCCCAATCGCTGCCATCTGCGGGTACCACATCAGGCAATGCAGCTGCTGCAGAGTCATCACCATGTACAGTTATCCCGTGTTTCTTCAGAGCTTCTGCAAGCAATTCTTTATGCTGATCCATCCATGCTTCATGTACAATCAGCGTTTCTGCCGCATTGCAGACTGCGGGACGGTCGGTTTTGGCATTAATCAGGATACTGATCGATTTTTCAGGATCTGCTTACTTATCTACATAGATATGGCAGTTCCCAACTCCTGTTTCGAGTACATGAAATGCTGAACATGGGCTTCATCGAAGACATTCAGTCAATCATGTCGAATGTCCCTGTTGAGGCCCAGGTGGTGCACCTGCCGGGTGACCAGGACCTGGCCTTCGAGGTCGACCCCTTCGCCCGCCAGATGCTGCTGGAGGGC